>NZ_JBHVZO010000003.1:0-219632 GCF_042879855.1 Streptomyces sp. NPDC058326
CCCGCCGACACCCGCCAGGTACTCATCAGGTCCCTCGCGATGCTCCGCACCAAGCACGCCGACCTGCCGTCCCGCAAGCACGGCAACCCGCCTCAATAGGACCCCAGCGAGAGAAGGCCTCCCCATGACCACTCCCGCCAACCTCCTGCGCGTCGAGAAGGGCCACGCCGACCCCGAGGAACTCGCCGCCATCACCGCGGTCCTCCTCGCCCGCGCCGCAGCCCAGCCCCCCGCCGACACCGTGACCACCCGCCGCGGACACACCACGCCCCGCTGGCGCCGCCTGGAGCGTGAGCACGGCTTCCGTGCCCCGCACAGCTGGCAGGGCTGACACCCCCGGCCCGGCCGTCATCGCAACCACACCTCACCCATCGAAAGCGAGGCAGCCATGACCGCTGCTGACACCACATACATCGGACCGCTCGGCCAGTGGCAGGGCACCGTCACCCACGACGAGCACACCGACGAGTTCGCGCTGACCTTCGCCGCTGACGGCACGGTCTCCCTGCGCACGCCGTTCAGCACGGGCGAGGGGACGTGGACCCCGACCGGCGCGCGCTCGTTCAGCTACACCATCAAGGAGGTGTTCGACAACCGGAACGTGATGCCCGGCTGGATCGCCATCAACGTGGACGCGACCCACTACGAGGGCACGTACACCGGTTCCGGCCTGTGCTACATCCACGCGCCGGACGGCACGGTGGTCGGTTCGACCTTCGCCCACGTCACGGGACACCAGCACAACCCTCCGGAGCCGGCGCGGTCATGAGGGCCCGCAGCTCCCGGGCGAGACCCCGGTGCTCGTTCGCGTCGGCGGCGTCGCCGGTGCGCTGACGGGCATCGGCGATACCCTCCAACGCCTGGACGAGCTCCCACCGCAGGCCGATGCGCTGGGCGAGACGGCGCGCCTGCAGGTGGTGTTCCTCGCCCAGCGCGTACTCGTCGAGCCGGCGGTGGACGAGGCCGAGGACATTGTGCACGGCCGCGGCGACCGCGGGACGGTTCAAGGTCCGCAGCAGGTCCAGCGCGGCATGGCCGTACCTCAGGGCCTCGTCGTACCGGCCCCGGCGCGCGTGGACGTCCGCGTACTGGCTGAGGATCGCCACCTTCCCGTTCGGAGTGCCGATCCGCTCGGCCAGACGCGTGGCCTGGGCGAGGCGGGTCAGGGCCGTCTCGAAGTCACCCAGCCGCGCGCAGGAGCCGGCCTCCGCGGTGAGGCCGACGATCTCCCCGTAGGGGTCGCCGATCTCCCTGCTGTTGGCGATCACGTGCTGGCTGGTCCGGCGGGCCTCCTCGTGGTCGCCGAGGCCGGTCTGGGCGACCCCCAGGGACGTGAGGACGGCACCGACCTCCCGCAGACTGCCGGTTTGACTGAAAATGACCAGCGCCCGGTGGAGGATCCCCCGCGCTTCCCGGTACTCGCCCAGGGCGTTGCGGAACATGCCGATGCGGCTGAGGCAGAAAGCGGTGCCCAGTCGGTCGCCGCTTCGCTCCGCCAGAGCCAGGGCCGTCTGGGCGCATTCATGGCCCTCCTGCATCCGCCCCAGATGCCAGTAGGGGATCGCGAGGTTGCTCAGGGCGACCCCCTCAAGACCCTCGTCCCCGAGGCGCCGCGCCGCCGCCACCGCCCTGTGGAGCACCGCGAGCTCGTCGTTGATGTGCCCGCGCTGGTGCAGGTAGTACGCGAACACCCGCGGCAGGTGCGCCACATGCAGGTCCAGGCCCGATTCCTCGGCGAGGACGAGGACGGCCAGCAGGTTCTGGTGCTCCGCGTCGAACCAGGCGAGGGCGGCGTCCACGTCGGGCAGGAACGGCATGTCGGCCGGCGGGTGGGCCACCTTCACGGACAGGGGCTCGCGGCCGGGCTGTACCAGCATCGCGGCCGTCTCGGCGGTGGACAGGTAGTAGTCCAGGAGCCGGCGGCGGGCCGGCTCGGCGCTCTCCCTGTCCTGGTCGGCCTGGCTGCGGGCCAAGGAGCGCACCAGCCCGTGGAAGGTGAACCGGCCCGACTCCCGCTGCACCAGGAGACGCGCGTCGAGCAGGTCCTCCAGCAGGTACCGGACGGTCGACAACGGCAGATCACCCAGGGCCGCGGCCGTGCACGCGTCGAAGTCGGAACCGGGATGGACGCCCAGCAGCCGAAACAGCCGCTGGTGCAGGGGAGACATCGTGGCGCAGGACATCTCCAGGACGGCCCGCACACTGCGATGGTCCGCGACCAGCTCGCCTAACCGGGCGCTCTCGTCCCGCAGACGGCTCACCATCGACGCGATCGCCCACTGGGGGCGATTGCGCAGCCGGGCGGCGGCGATCCGCAGAGCGAGCGGCAGGCGCGCGCACAGTTCGACCAGCTCGGCCGTGGCCTCGGGCTCACTCTCCACCCGGTCGGCCCCGATGACGTTGGTGAGCAGCAGACGCGCGTCGGCGGGCGTCGGCGGACCGAGTGTCATCGGCACGGCCCCGTCCAGACCCAGCAGCGGAGACCGGCTGGTGACCAGGATCAACGACCCCGTGCAGTTGGGTATCAAGGGACGCACCTGCCGGGAGGTCACCGCGTTGTCGAGAAGCAGCAGCAGCCGACGGCCGGCGGTCATACCCCGCCACATGCTCTCCCGGTCCGCCTGGTCGTCGGGCAGCTGCTCGGCCGGGACACCGATCGCCCGCAGCAGCGTGCCGAGCGCCGCGCTGGGGCTCAGCGGCTCGCACCCAGGAGTGAAACCGTGCAGGTCGACGAAGATCTGGCCGTCCGGATGGTGCTGGGCCAGCCGGTGGGCCAGGTGGACCGCGAGCGTGCTCTTGCCGGTGCCCCCCATGCCGTCGATCGTGATGACCGTGACACCCTGCTCCCGCCGTACGCATGCCTGGCGCAGCAGCCAGTCGATCTCGCTCTCGCGGCCGGTGAAGTCGGGCAGGTCGTGCGGGAGTGACCGCGGCGCGGTCAGCGGCACGGAGTCCGCCGGCGGCTGCGACGGGACGAGCGCCGCGGCCGGCTCGTTGTACAGGTCCGGATCGTTGCGCAGGATCTGCTGATAGCGCTCGCTGACCTCGCTGCTGGGGTCGATGCCGAGCTGGTCGGCCAGCCGCCCCCGCAGGACGTGGTAGGCGCGCAGCGCGTCGGCCTGCCGGCCCACCCGGTACAGCGCCACCATCAGCTGGGCGGTCAGCGCCTCCCGGAAGGGATGCTCGGTGACCAGGGCGCGCAGCTCACCGACGACGTCGTGGGCACGCCCCTCCTCCAGCCGCAGCGCGAGCAGCCTTTCCCGGGCACTGAGATGACGGTCCTCGATGATGGTGGCGGCCGCGCGCAGGACCGGGCTGCGGCTCTCCGGCAGCACCCGGCCGCGGAACAGCCCCAGCGCCGTCTCCAGGGCCGCCGCGCGAGCGGCCGCGTCCTCGCTGTCACGGGCCTCGGCGAGCGCCCGCTCGAAGCGGCTCAGGTCGAGCTGGTCCTCCGCGAGCGCGATCCGGTAGCCGGGGCCGTCGGTCAGCAGCAGCTGATGGCCGCCCGGGATCCGCGAGCGCAGATCCGCGATGACCTTGCGCACCTGGTGCTCGGCGGTGGCGGGTGGGACGCGCTCCCAGGCCGCCTCCACCAGACGTGGCAGGGGCACGACGTGGTTGGCCTCCAGAAGGAGGGCGCTGAGCACGCCGTGCGACTTGGTACCTCCCAGCCGGACTCGTTTGCTGTCATGCCAGACCTCCAGCGTGCCCAGGATGTTGAAGTGGACATCGCTCCCCCGTGGAGCTTCCATGATCTAAATACTAGAGGCCCGCGCCTTCCGCTCCTCAGTGAAATCTGGCCAACATCGACTGCGGCGGACCGGCCGTCAGGACCGGTTTTCCGGCGATATACGACGAGGGATCAGACCGCTCTCGCCAGAAGGCACTTGACAAGCGGGACGCCTGCCAAGACGATCTCCTCATCGTCAGTTCAGTGTGCCCAGTGCCCGACGCACACGTCCTCGACACTTCGAGCAAGGCCCCCTTGAGCGCTTCACGCCGGGGGCCTTGCCTTTTTCGTTTCCGGCGGCCGTGACGACTCCCACGCCGCTCACCGCAACCCCTCGCACACGTACGAACCCCACAAGGAGAACCCTCATGCGGCTGACTGTCTTCGGAGCCTCGGGCGGTACCGGACACGAGCTGGTACGGCAGGGCTTGGCAGCCGGTCACCACGTGACCGCCGTGGTCCGCGACCCCGCCCGCATCGCGTCCCTCGAGGCCCATCCGGCGCTCACCGTGTTCACCGCGGAGCTCACCGGCCCCGAAGCCCTGCGGCCCGCCGTCCGCGACGCCGACCTGGTCATCTCCGCGCTCGGGGTGCGCAGCAACGAGGAGGCGGGTGTCGTCGCCCCCGCCACCGCCGCCGTACTCGCCGCGATCGACCCGGCCACCGTACGGCGCTTCCTCGCGATCAGCGCCTCCCCCGTGGGCCCGCCGGCCGGCGAGGAGGAGTTCTACGTCCCCATCCAGAACGACCTCAAGGCGCTCTACGCCGACCTGACGGACATGGAGGAGCGCATCCGCGAGGACAGCCCCGTCGCGTGGACCGTGGTCCGGCCGCCGCAGCTGGTCGACGAGCCCCTCACCACGAAGTACCGGACGGAGTTCGGCGGTTCCGCGCCGCGCGGCATGAGCATCTCCCGCGCCGACCTCGCCCACGCGCTCCTCACCCTCGCCCAGGACGAGCGGGCGGAGCGCCAGGTCGTCGGCGTCGCCTACTGACGCCCCCGCCCCACGTCACCCCACGCCGGCCCCGGGTACGCCCCGGGGCCGGCGTTCTCATACAGGAACCGAGGCCCAGGCATGTCACGACAGGTTGTGTTCCTCCTGCCCGGCCAGGGCTCGCAGTTCCCCGGCATGGGATGCGAGCTGTACGGCGCGGACGCGGTCTTCACCGAGACGATGGACACGTTCTTCGAGCTCCAGGGCGAGGCCGGCGCGAGCCTGCGCAAGGACTGGATCACCGCGGACGCCGACGACCACTTCGACGACGGGGGACGCGCCCAGCCGCTCCTGTTCGCCCTCGGCTACGCCGTGGCCCGCACCCTGATCGCCCGGGGCATCCGGCCGGCGGCCCTGCTCGGCCACAGTGTCGGCGAGCTGGCCGCCGCGGCGCTGGCCGGTGTGTTCGACCTGCCGGCCGCTGCACGCTTCCTGGCCGCCCGGTCCGCCTCGCTCGACCACGCCCCGCCCGGCGGGCTGCTCGGCGTGGCCGGGACCGTGGAGGAGATCCGCGCGTGCCTCACCCCCGCCTGGGAGCGGGCCGGCCTGGTGGTCGGCGCGATCAACGCCCCCCGGCAGACGGTGCTCGCCGGTCCCGAGGACGAACTGCGGGCCGCCGAACAGGCCCTGCGCGCCGCAGGCGTGGCCGCCCGCAGGGCCCGGGCCGCCGAACCGTGGCACTCGCCGGTGATGAGCACCGCCGCCGGCCACTTCGAGGAGGCGGTCGCCAGGGAGACACCCGCGGCGCCGCGGATCGCCCTCCACTCCTCGGCCGTCGGACGCCCGCCGACCCCCCAGGAGGCCGCGGATCCGGCCTTCTGGGCCCGGCAGATGGCCCGGCCGGTGCTGTTCTGGCCCGCGCTTTCGGCCCTGCTGGACGACGGCGCGCACCTGCTCGTCGAGGTCGGCCCGGGCAACGTGCTGGGGGCCGCGGCCCGCAGCCATCCGGCCGTCCGCTCGGGACGCAGCGAGGTGCTCTCGCTGCTGCCGGCACGGAAGAACCCCGGCACGAGCTGGCGATCCGGAGTGGAACGCCTCGAACAGTCACTCGCGCCCCAGCCCACCACCGCCGCCTGACCACCCCCAGCGAAAGGAGAAACGGATGGAGCCCGAGCCCACGCCCGAGCCCGGTTACGACGCGGAGGTCATCGTCGTCGGCGCGGGGCCGGCGGGACTGACCCTCGCCGGCGAGCTGCGGCTGGCAGGCGTCGACGTCACCGTCGTCGAGAAGCTCCCCGAGCCCACGGGCCAGTCCCGGGGCCTGGGGTTCACCGCCCGGACCATGGAGGTCTTCGACCAGCGGGGCCTGCTGTCCCGGTTCGGGGAGGTCGAGACCAGCGTCCACGGTCACTTCGGCGGCCTGCCCCTCGACTTCGGTGTCGTCGAGGGCGCCCACTACGGAGCCAAGAACGTGCCGCAGGCCCGTACCGAGGCCATGCTCGCCGAATGGGCGGACGACCTCGGAGTGACGATCCTGCGCGGCCGGGAGGTCACCGGGCTCACGTCGTCCGACGACCGGGTCGAGATCACGGTGCGCGACACCGGCAGCGGCGAGGAGCGCGTCCTGCGCGCCCCCTACCTGGTCGGCTGTGACGGCGGCCGCAGCACGGTCCGCAAGCTCGCCGGCTTCGACTTCCCCGGCACCGCCTCCACCATGGAGATGTTCCTGGCCGACGTCCGGGACGTGACCCTGCGCCCCCGCATGATCGGTGAGACCGTCGCCGGCGGCATGGTCATGTCCGGCGACATCGGCGACGGCGTCACCCGGATCATCGTCTGCGAGCGCGGCACCCCGCCGCAGCGGCGCACCGAAGCGCCCGCCTGGTCCGAGGTCGCGGCGGCATGGCAGCGGCTGACCGGCGAGGACATCCAGCACGCGACCCCGGTGTGGGTCAGCGCCTTCGGCGACGCGACCCGGCAGGTGAGCGAGTACCGGCGCGGCCGGGTACTGCTGGCCGGCGACGCCGCGCACATCCACCTCCCGGCCGGCGGCCAGGGCATGAACACCAGCATCCAGGACGCGGCGAACCTCGGCTGGAAGCTGGCCGCCGAGGTACGCGGATGGGCACCGCCCGGCCTGCTCGACTCGTATCACGACGAGAGGCACCCGGTGGGCGTGCGGTTGCTGATGAACACCCGTGCCCAGGGCCTGCTCTTCCTCAGCGGCAGTGAGATGCAGCCGCTGAGGGAGGTCCTCACCGAACTGATGCGGTACAAGGAGGTGTCCGCGCACCTGGTCGGCATGGTGAGCGGACTCGAGATCCGCTACGACGTCGGCGGCGACCCGGCCGACCCCGTCACCGGGCTGCGGCTGCCCGACCACAGGCTGGTCGGCGTGGACGGCACCACCACCGCCTTCGAGCTGCTGCACACCGGCAAGGGCCTGCTCCTCGACTACAGCGACGACGCCGCGGCGCGCGAGGCGGCCGCCGGATACGCGGACCGCCTGACGGTGTACACGGGCAAGCCGGACGGACTGTCCGAGGGCCATCCGCTCACCGGCGCCGGGACCCTCCTCGTGCGGCCCGACGGACACGTCGCGTGGGCCGGAGACGACCCGGCCGGCCTGACCGACGCCCTCACCCGCTGGTTCGGCGCCCCCGCCGCCCCGTGACAGACGCCGTCCCCCGGCCGCGGCGAGCGCCGCGGCCCGCCCGATCCGCGAACACCACCCGGGAGCCACGATGACCGACCCCTCCAGGTCCGATGCCGACAAGTCGTGGGAGGCACAACTCGGTGCGCTCCTCGACCGTACGCAGCTGTCGGCCCTGATCGACACGTACGCGAGCGGCCTGGACGCCGGCCGCTTCGACGAGGCCTGGGCGCGATCCCTGTTCACCGAGGACGTCGACCTCCACTACCCGGTCGGCAGCCATCGCGGACACACCGGACTGCTGTCGTTCACCCGGGAAATCATGGAGCGCTGGCAGCGGACCCAGCACCTCACGACGGGTCACCTCATCACGCCGCACGGCGACCGGGCGCAGCTGGAGTGGAACCTGCTGGCCGTTCACATCCATCCGGACGACGACCCGGCGCGGGCGGGGCTCGAACCGTTCCGGATCGGCGGCCGGTTCGAGGCGGACGCGGTCCGCACCCCGGCCGGGTGGCGGTTCGCCCGCATGTCCCTGCGGATCATCTGGACCTCCGGCAGCCCGGCCACCGGCGTGCCCGCCTCCGCCGTCGTACCGCCCACCCCTCTCGACCGCTAAGGAGACCGCCGTGACCACCACTCAGGAACACCAGAAGAACGTCGTCCACCGCCTCTTCATGGAAGGCCTCAACGGGGGCGACCTCAGCGTGGCCGACGAGCTGATGACCCCGGACTTCGTCAACCACGGCAGCATGGACGACTCGCTGACCGGGCCCGAGGCCTTCAAGACGACCATCCGCCGCCAGCGAGGGGCCTTCTCCGACATCCGCTACGAGATCCTCGACACCCTCTCCGAGGGGGACCGGGTCGCCATCCGCTGGGTGATGCACGGGGTCCACACCGGGGAGTTCCTGGGCGTCGCGCCCACCCACCGCAAGGTGGAGCATCACGCGATGATCTTCTTCCGGTTCGAGGACGGCAAGCTCGCCGAGCGCTGGGGCATCGTCGACAACTTCGCCCTCCTGCGCGTTCTCGGCGCCCGCTGACCCCCACCGGTCACCACCGCGCGGGACTTCTCCCCGCGCCACCGGCACGCCACCCGGCGGCCCCTCGCCGCCGCATCCCACACCTCACCTCTTCGAAGGAGTCCCCATGTCCGGACGTCTCACCGGCAAGACCGCCCTCGTCACCGGCTCCAGCCGCGGCATCGGCCGCGCGATCGCCGAGCGCCTCGCCCACGACGGCGCCCTCGTCGCCGTCCACTACACCGCCAACCGCGAGGCCGCCGAGCAGGTCGTCAAGGCCATCGAGACCGGCGGCGGCCGCGCCTTCACCGTCCAGGCCGAGCTCGGAGTGGCCGGCGACGTCGACGTGCTGTTCGAGGCGCTGACCGCCTCGCTCGCCGAGCACGCGGGCGAGGCGCGGCTCGACATCCTCGTCAACAACGCCGGCATCATGGGCGGTGTCGAGCCCGAGGCCCTCACCCCCGAGCAGTTCGACCGCCTCTTCGCCGTGAACGCCAAGGCGCCCTACTTCATCATCCAGCGGGCCCTGGAGCTCATCCCCGACGGCGGCCGGATCGTGAACATCTCCTCCGGCCTCACCCGGTTCGCCAACCCGCAGGAGACCGCCTACGCCATGTCCAAGGGCGCGGTGGAGATGCTCGCCCTGCACTTCGCCAAGCACCTCGGCCCGCGCCGCATCACCATCAACAGCGTGGCCCCGGGCATCACGCGGAACTCCAACCCGCTGTTCGACATCCCCGAGGTCGTCGAGCAGATGGCCGCGCTGTCCACCTTCAACCGGGTCGGCGAGCCGGCCGACGTCGCCGACGTCGTGGCCTTCCTCTCCTCCGACGACGCGCGGTGGGTCACCGGCTCCTTCGTGGACGCCTCCGGCGGCACCCTCCTCGGCTGACCCGTCCCATGGGACCGAAGACACCCGGGGCCGCGAACGCCGCCCCGGGGACCGGCCCGGCACGGCTGTGGGGACTCCTGTGCGTCCTGGCGGGCACCATGCTCATCGACGCCCTGGAAGTCTCCACCGCCGTGGTGGCCCTCCCGGCCGTCAGCGAGCACTTCGACCTGCCGATCACCGCCGCCCACGGACTGATGACCGCCTTCGCCCTCGGGTTCGGCGGACTGATGCTGTTCGGCCTGCGGATGGTGGCCGTGCTGGGGCGCCGGCGCGTCTACCTGTGGGCACTGGTGGTCTTCCTCCTCGCCTCGGTGGCCGGCGGACTGACCGACTCCGCCGAGCTGCTGATGGCCACCCGGTTCGTGAAGGGATTCTGCGCCGCCCTCACCGCGCCCACGGGACTGGCCATCATCGCCGACACGTTCCCCGAGGGCACCGCGCGCAGCAGAGCCCTTTCCCTCTACACCCTGTTCGGCGCCGGCGGGTTCACCGGCGGACTCCTCCTGGGGGGCGCGGCCACCGAGATCAGCTGGCGGCTCGTGTTCCTGCTCCCGGCCGCGGCCGTACTGGTGCTGTTCCTGTTCGCGGTACGGCTGATCCCCAGGGACGGGTCCGCCGGCGCTCCGCCGCCCGCACCGGCCGGCCGGCGCCGGCTGGGCGCCGGAGCCGCGCTCGCCTTCTGCGGCGCGACGGCGGCCTTCTCCCTCGGCATCGTCTCGCTGTCGTACGGGTCCACCCGCGCCGTCCTCGGCGTGCTCACCATCGTCCTGGGCTTCGCCCTGCTGGCCCTCTACCGGCGCCTGGACTCCCGGGCATCCCAGCCGCTGATCGTGAAGGCGGTGTCCGGCTACCGGCCGCTGCGCCGCGCGGCGCTGGCCGCGGGCGCGCTCAACGGCTCCTACCTCGGACTGCTCCTCGTCCTCACCCTGCGTCTGCAGACGGTGCAGCACCTGTCGCCCCTGCAGACGGCGCTCGCCCTTGCCCCGGCCAGTGCGCCACTGGCCGTCACCGCCCTGTTCTCGGGCCGGCTGATCACCCGGTTCGGCACCGCCCGGCTGATCGCCGCGGGCACTCCCGTGACGCTCGCCGGCTATCTGCTGTTCCTCCTGGCGGACGCCTCCACGGGATACCTGACCGGGACCCTGCCCGGGCTGCTCCTGGTCGCGGCGGGCTTCGTCCTGGCCTTCGGGGCACTGAACGCGCAGGCGATGAACGGCCTGCCCCCTCAGCACCGGGGCGCCGCCGGCGGGCTGTACCAGGCCGCCGTGCAGAGCGGGGCCGTGCTGTCCCTGTCCACCGTGGCCGCCCTGCTGGCCGCCTTCCACCCCGAGAAGACGGCCTCGGCCGCCGCGGTGGTGGCCGCCCAGAGGCCGGCGCTCGCGGCGGTCGCGCTGATCGGAGCGGCGGGCGTTGCGGCCGCTCTCGCCCCACGGGCCGCACGGCACCGCGGCACCGCCCACGAGGCGGCCGCGCGCACGGACACGCCGGCCCGCTGACGCCCCACCACACGGCAGAACACTCGAAACGGAGAACCACAACCCATGCGGGTCCTCATCGCGGTCATGCCGCTCTCCTCCCACCTCTACCCCAGCATCCCGCTGGCCTGGGCCCTGCAGAACGCCGGGCACGAGGTCCGCATCGCCAGCAACGCCGGCATGGGCGAGCACATCACCCGCGCCGGTCTGACGGCCGTCTCCACGGGTGAGGAGCCCGACTTCGTCTCCGCGGAGCAGATCACGCAGGAGCGGATCGAGGCCATCACCCGGGCCCTCGGCCTCGACGAGCAGGAAGGCGCCCTCTGGGGAGCCGTACGACACTACGTGCTGTCCGTCTTCGGCCGTTACTACGCCGGCGATCCGCTCAACGCGGGTCTGCAGGGGATGGCCGACCGGCTGGTGGACTTCGCCCGCTCCTGGAAGCCCGACCTGGTGATCTGGGACCCGGCCTGCCTGCCCGCCCCGATCGCCGCCCGGCTCAGCGGGGCGGCGTCGGCCCGGCTGCTGTGGGGTCAGGACTACTTCGCGTGGCTGCGGTCCAAGCTGGTGGCCAGGCTGGCCGACGGCAGCGCCGGACTCGGCGAGGACCCGCTGGTCACCGCGATGACCCCGATGCTCGAGCGGTTCGGCCTGACGTTCGACGAGGAGATGCTGCTCGGCCAGTGGACCATCGACCCGCTGCCGGCCCCCATGCACCTGCCCGCCGACCCCACCTACGTCCCCATGCGCTGGATCCCGTACAACGGCGGGGCCGAGCTGCCCACCTGGCTCACCGAGCAGCCGAAGCGTCCCCGCGTCGCCCTCTCCCTGGGACTGACCACGCACCGGCTGTTCAAGAACATCGACGTGCCGCTCTCCGACATCGTCGCCATGGCCGGCGAGATGGACATCGAGCTGGTCGCGACGCTGGCCCCGGCCCAGGCGGCCACCCTGGGAACCGTCCCCGACAACGTGAGAATCGTCGAGTACGTGCCCCTCAACCTGTTGCTGAGCACCTGCTCGGCGATCATCCACCACGGCGGCTACGGCACCTTCATGGCCGCGGCCTCCCACGGTGTGCCGCAGCTGATCGCCATGGAGGAGGGAGGCGACGCGCTGGCCACGTCGGCGCAGATCGAGCACCGCGGAGCGGGCATCGCCATGCGGCCCGAGGACTTCTCCATCGCCTCGATGCGCAAGCACCTCCAGCGGATCCTCGACGAGCCGTCCTTCCGGACCGGTGCCACGGTCCTCAACGGCGACCTGCAGGCCTCCCCTTCCCCGGCCGAGGTCGTCCCCGTGCTCGAGCGCCTCACCGCCCAGTACCGGTCCGCCTGACCACCGCAGCGCAGGCACTTCAACCGCGCGTCTCCCTTGGAGCTTGATATGATCAACGTTTTCCAGCCCACCCTCGGTGAGGAGGAGCTGGCGGCCCTGCGGGACGTCTTCGCCGACAACTGGCTGGGGCACGGCCCGCGGACCAAGGCGTTCGAGGAGGCCTTCGCGGGCCACCTCGGCGTGCGGCCCGAACAGCTGCTCTTCATCAACTCGGCGACCGCCGGCCTGTTCCTGAGCGTGCAGCTGGCCGGCCTGGGCCCGGACGACGACGTCGTCCTGCCGTCGGCCTCCTTCGTCTCCGCCGCCAACGCGATCGCCTCGACCGGCGCCCGGCCGGTGTTCTGCGACGTCGACCCGCGGACGCTGAACCCGTCCGTCGACGACATCCGACGCGCCTGGACCCCCCGCACCAAGGCCGTGGTGATCCTCCACTACGGCGGCTACCCCGGCGAGGCCCGGCAGATCGCCGACCTCTGCCGGGAACGGGGCGCCCTGCTGATCGAGGACGCGGCCTGCGCGGTGGCGTCCCGCAGCGACGGACAGGCCGCCGGCACCTTCGGCGACCTCGCCGTATGGAGTTTCGACTCGATGAAGGTGCTGGTCACCGGCGACGGCGGCATGCTGTACGTACGGGACCCCGAACGGGCCGAGCAGGCCCGGCGGCTGGCCTACCACGGACTGGAGCGCCCCAGCTCCTTCGGCGCCGCGAAGGTCTCCCACCGCTGGTGGGAGATGCAGGTCCGCGAGCACGGCCAGCGGGTCCTCGGCAACGACATGACCGCCGCCCTCGGCCTGGTCCAGCTGGGCAGGCTGCCCGAATTCGTACGGACCCGGCGACGGCACGCCGAGCAGTACGACAAGCTGCTGGCAGACGTGCCGGGGCTGCGGCTGCCCCCGCCGCTGCCCGAGGGCCACGAGACCTCCTACTACTTCTACTGGGTGCAGGTGGACCCCGCCCTGCGTGACCGGCTCGCCGCCGAACTGCTGGAACGCGGGATCTACACCACCTTCCGCTACCCCCCGCTCCACCGGGTACCGGTCTACAAGTCCGACCACCTGCGGCTTCCGGCCACCGACGAGGCCAGCGAGTCCACCCTGCTGCTCCCGCTGCACCACGGCCTCACCCCCGACGACGTGGAAACGGTCGCCGCCGCCCTGCGCGACGTGCTCCGGCAGCTGACCGGATCCGCGGGACACGCCGGGACGGACGACCGGCTGCCGGCGGCCACGGCCTGACCGCCCGGGAAGGCGAGCCATGCTGATCGAAGAGACCGCGATCGACGGGGTGCTCGTGCTGTCGCCCCGCCCCCACGCGGACGGCCGGGGGTCCTTTCACGAGGCCATGCGATCCTCCGAGCTGGAGCGTGCGACCGGCCGTCCCTTCCTGCCCCGGCAGATCAACTTCTCCGTGTCACGGGCCAACACCCTGCGCGGGATCCACGGCACCACCGTGCCGCCCGGCCAGGTCAAGTACGTGACCTGTGTCCGCGGAGCGCTGCGGGACGTCGCGGTCGACCTGAGGGTGGGCTCGCCCACCTTCGGCCGGAGCATCAGCAACCTGCTCGACCCCGCGAACGGGCGCTGCGTCTACATCCCCGACGGAGTGGGACACGGCTTCCTCAGCCTCACCGACGACACGTGCATCTGCTACGTGCTGTCCGAGGAGTTCGTCCCCGGAACTCAGATCGACATCAACCCGATGGATCCCGACCTGGCCATCACCTGGGGTCACACTCGGCCGCCGATCATATCGGACAAGGACGCCGGGGCCACCAGTGTGCGCGCCGCCCTGGCAGCCGGGCTTCTGCCCGCCTGGAGCGCGACGCTCCCGCACGCTCCCGCGCGTCCCCGACTCCCGTGACCCCACCGCATCCCTGCCACAGGGCAGGCATCGCCGTGAGGAGAAGCCTCTGATGAAGGCACTCGTACTGTCGGGCGGATCCGGAACCCGCCTGCGCCCCTTCAGCCATTCCATGCCCAAACAACTCATTCCCGTCGCCAACAAACCCGTCCTCGACTACGTACTGGAGAACATCCGGGACATCGGGATCCGCGACGTCGGGATCGTCTCGGGCGACCGGATCGACCACATCGGCGCGGCCGTCGGCGACGGCTCCCGCTTCGGCCTCGACATCACCCTGCTGCGGCAGGACGCGCCGCGCGGTCTGGCACACGCCGTCCTCGTCGCCCGCGACTTCCTCGGCGACGACGACTTCGTGATGTACCTGGGGGACAACATGCTGCTCCCCGGGATCGAGGACGCGGCGGCCGCCTTCCGGCAGGACCGGCCCGCCGCCCAGGTGCTCGTCCACAAGGTGCCCGACCCGCGGGCGTTCGGCGTCGCCGAGCTGGCCCCGGACGGATCGGTACAACGACTCGTGGAGAAGCCCCGCGAACCGCGCAGCGACCTGGCCCTCATCGGCGTGTACTTCTTCACCCCCGCCATCCACGACGCGATCGCGGCGATCGGGCCGAGTGCCCGTGGCGAGCTGGAGATCACCGACGCCATCCAGGAACTGCTGGACCGCGGGGCCTTCGTCAAGGCCGTCGAGTACGACGGCTACTGGAAGGACACCGGGGAGGTGGCCGATGTGCTGGAGTGCAACCGCAAGGTACTGAGCGACATGCAGGGCCGCGTGGAGGGACACGTGGACGAGCACAGCCGGCTGTCGGGCGACGTGGTGATCGGACCGGGCGCCCGGGTGGTCCGCTCCCGGATCACCGGCCCCGCCGTCATCGGCGCCGGCAGCCTGATCGAGGACAGCCAGATCTCGGCGTACACCTCGATCGGAGCCGACTGTGTGCTCTCGGGCACCAGCCTCGGCGACTCCATCGTCCTGGACGGGGCGCGGCTGAGCGGAGTGAGTGACATCGTCGGCTCGCTGATCGGGCGGGCGGCGACCGTGGCCGCGGCGCCCGTGAACGCGGAGGGACACCGCATTGTCATCGGCGACCACGCGGGCGTGGAGGTAGCGGCATGAAGATCCTGGTGACCGGAGCGGCCGGCTTCATCGGCTCACACTTCGTCCGCAACCTCCTGGCCGACAACTACACGGGGTGGGAGGGCGCGTCGGTGACCGCCCTCGACGCCCTCACCTACGCCGGCAACCGCGAGAACATCCCCTCGGACGACCCCAGGCTCGAGTTCGTGCACGCCGACGTCTGCGAACGCGACGTGCTCCTGGACGTCCTCCCCGGGCACGACGCCGTCGTGCACTTCGCCGCGGAATCGCATGTGGACCGGTCGGTCCTGAACGGCGACGAGTTCATCCGCACCAACGTCGGCGGCACCCAGACACTGCTCGACGCCTGCCTGCGCACCGGCGTCGAGCGCGTCGTCCACGTCTCCACCGACGAGGTCTACGGCACCATCTCGGAAGGCTCGTGGACCGAGTCCTGGCCCCTGCTGCCGAACTCCCCCTACGCCGCGTCCAAAGCGGCCTCCGACCTGCTGGCGCGGGCCTACTGGCGGACCCACGGCCTCGACCTGTCGATCACCCGCTGCTCCAACAACTTCGGCAGCCACCAGCACCCCGAGAAACTCGTCCCGCTGTTCATCACCAACCTGCTGGAAGGGCTGCCCCTGCCGCTGTACGGGGACGGCCTCAACGTGCGCGAGTGGCTGCACGTGGACGACCACTGCAGGGCCATCCACCTGGTCCTCAACCACGGCGGCGCCGGCGAGATCTACAACATCGGCGGCGGCAACGAGCGCACCAACCTGGAGGTCACCAACCTGCTCCTCGAACTGTGCGGTGCCGACGCCGGCCTGATCACCTACGTGGAGGACCGCAAGGGCCACGACGTCCGCTACTCCCTCGACGACACCAAGATCCGGGAGCGGCTGGGCTACGCCCCGCGCATCGGCTTCGAGGAGGGCATGGCCGCGACCGTGGACTGGTACCGGGAGAACCCCGGCTGGTGGAAGGCGTCCAAGTACCGCTCGGGTCAGCGTTGACCACCCACCCCGTTCCCCACGCGGCCTACCGGCCGACACTCCGCGCCGACACGACGAAGGACAGTTGATGAGCGACTACCGCAATGTGATCCTGGAAGCGGTCCGCAAATATCACCAGGAGACCGAGCCCGGCACGGCCTTCGAGCCCGGGGTCACCGAGATCTGGCCCTCGGGCGCCGTGCTGAACGAGGACGACCGGGTGGCGCTCGTGGAAGCGGCCCTGGACCTGCGGATCGCGGCGGGACCCAGTTCCCGCCGGTTCGAATCCTCCTTCGCCCGCCGCCTCAAGCGGCGCAAGGCCCACCTGGTCAACTCCGGCTCCTCGGCCAACCTGCTGGCGGTCTCCGCGCTGACCTCCCACCTGCTGGAGGACCGCAGGCTGCGTCCCGGCGACGAGGTGGTGACGGTCGCGGCGGGCTTCCCCACCACGGTCAACCCGATCCTCCAGAACGGTCTCGTCCCGGTCTTCACGGACGTCGAGCTCGGCACGTACAACACCACTCCGGAGCGGGTGGCCGAGGCCATCGGCCCCCGGACCAAAGCCATCATGATCGCCCACGCGCTCGGCAACCCGTTCCAGGTCGAGGAGATCGCCGCACTCGCCGACGAGCACGGTCTGTTCCTCATCGAGGACAACTGCGACGCGGTCGGATCCCTCTACCGCGGACAGCTCACCGGCACCTTCGGCGATCTCTCCACGGTCAGCTTCTACCCGGCACACCACCTCACCATGGGCGAGGGCGGCTGCGTGCTGACCTCCAACCTGGCGCTCGCCCGGATCGTGGAGTCCCTTCGCGACTGGGGCCGGGACTGCTGGTGCGAACCGGGAGAGAACAACCGCTGCCTCAAGCGGTTCGACTACCAGATGGGCACCCTGCCCGAGGGGTACGACCACAAGTACATCTTCTCCCACGTGGGCTACAACCTGAAGGCGACCGACCTCCAGGCCGCCCTGGGACTGACCCAGCTGGCCCGCCTGGACGAGTTCATCGAGGCACGCCGCCGCAACTGGCGGCAGCTGCGGGAAGGGCTGGACGGCGTCCCGCACCTGATCCTTCCCCGCGCGACCGAGGACTCGGAACCGAGCTGGTTCGGATTCGCCCTCACCGTCGAGCCCGACGCCCCCTACACCAGGGCCGCGCTCGTGGACTTCCTGGAAGCCCGCGGCATCGGCACCCGCCGGCTGTTCGCCGGCAACCTGACCCGTCATCCCGCGTACATCGGAACCGAGCACCGCATCTCCGGTGACCTCACCAACAGCGACATCATCACCGAGCACACCTTCTGGATCGGGGTCTACCCGGGCCTCGGCACCGAGATGCTCGACTACGTGATCGCCTCGGTGCGGGAGTTCGTCGCCGCTCACACCCGGGCCGCCCACTGAGCGTCCGGCCCTCCGACCGCGCCCGCTCCCGTCCCGCACCCCCTTGTCCTTCCGCTCCCGAAAGGGACTCCAGGAACTCCCATGACGTCTCAGCTCTACACCCCCGCCCTGCTCGGTCCACGACGGGACGACGCGCTGGCGGACCGGATCGCCCGGTCCGCCGGCGCCCCGGTCCCTCCCGAGGAACGTGACCGCGTCCTCCGCTGGCTGGACGGCCGACGGGCCGCTCACGACTTCCGCGTCGACCGGATAGCCCTGGACGCCCTGGAGGGATGGCGCTTCGCCGAACCCTCCGGGAACCTCGTCCACCACAGCGGCCGCTTCTTCAGCGTGGAGGGCCTGCACGTCACCGTCGGCGACGGCCGCGAGACGGTGGCGGAATGGCACCAGCCGATCATCCGGCAGCCCGAAGTCGGCATCCTCGGCATCCTCGCCAAGGAATTCGACGGAGTCCTGCACTTCCTGATGCAGGCGAAGATGGAGCCGGGCAACCGCAACCTGCTCCAGCTGTCGCCGACGGTGCAGGCCACGCGCAGCAACTACACCAAGGTGCACCAGGGCGCCGACGTGCGCTACCTGGAGTACTTCACCCCCGGCGGGCGCAGCCGGGTGATCGCCGACGTCCTGCAGTCGGAACACGGCTCCTGGTTCTACCGCAAGAGCAACCGCAACGTGATCGTGGAGGCTCTGGACGAGGTCCCCGAGCACGAGGACTTCCTCTGGCTGACGCTCGCCCAGCTGCACGCGCTGCTGCGGCTGGACAACATCGTCAACATGGACGCGCGGACCGTCCTCGCCTGCATGCCGGTCCCCCCGACCGGTACCGTCGCGCTGCACTCCGACGCGGAGGTGCTGTCCTGGTTCAGCGGGGAACGCAGCCGCTGGGACGTCTCCGCGCAGCTCGTTCCCCTCGCGGGTACGCCTTCGTGGCAGCGCTCGGCATGGACCATCGAGCATGAACGGCAGGCGTACTTCCGCGTCGTGGGCGTCTCGGTGGAGGCCGGCAGCCGTGAGGTGAGCCGCTGGACCCAGCCCTTGTTCGAACCCGTGGGGCTGGGGGTCACCGCCTTCCTGGCCCGCGAGATCGAGGGCGTGCTGCACGTCCTGGTCCACGCCCGGGTCGAGGGCGGCTTCCTGGACACCGTGGAACTGGGCCCCACCGTGCAGTGCGTGCCGGGCAACCACGAGTCCGGGGACCGGCGCCCGCCCTACCTGGACGCCGTGCTCGGCGCGCCGGCGTCGAGCGTCCTGTACGAGGGCGTCCACTCCGAGGAGGGCGGCCGGTTCCTGAACGCCGAGAGCCGCTACATGGTGGTGCTCGCCGACGAGGCCGAGGCCCGGACCGAACCGCCGCAGGACTACCGGTGGGTGACCCCCGACCAGCTCTCCGCGTGGGTGGGCCACGGCCACTACCTCAGCGTCCAGGCCCGCACGCTCCTGGTCTGTCTGCGGGCGGCGCCGCAGGGCGCCTCGTGACCCCCGCCGGCCGGCCGCTGCGCGTCGGTGTGCTCGGCTGCGCGGACATCGCCAGACGCCGGGTCCTGCCCGCCCTTGCGGCGCTGCCGGAGACGCGGCTGACGGCGGTGGCCAGCCGGAGCGCGGACAAGGCCCGGGAGCTCGCGAGCGCGTTCGGAGCCACGCCGGTGACCGGATATTCGGCGCTCCTCGCGCGCGAGGACGTGGACGCCGTGTACGTGCCGGTCCCCGCGGCGCTGCACGCCACCTGGGTGTCGGCGGCGCTCGACGCGGGCAAACACGTCCTCGCCGAGAAACCGCTGACCATCCGCGGCGGGCAGACCGCCGAGCTGGTCGCACGCGCCCGGGATCGGGGACTGGTCCTGATGGAGAACGTGATGTTCGTCCACCACGGCCAGCACGAAGCCGTACGGCGTCTGGTGGACAGCGGCGCGATCGGCCGGCCGCGTGCCCTGCGCGCGGCGTTCGCCGTGCCGGAGCGGCCCGCCGACGACATCCGCTACGACCCCGCACTGGGCGGCGGCGCGCTGTGGGACGTGGGCGTGTACCCGCTGCGTGCCGCGCTGCA
This sequence comes from Streptomyces sp. NPDC058326, assembly GCF_042879855.1. Taxonomy (NCBI): domain Bacteria; kingdom Bacillati; phylum Actinomycetota; class Actinomycetes; order Kitasatosporales; family Streptomycetaceae; genus Streptomyces; species Streptomyces sp. NPDC058326. The sequence goes on from NZ_JBHVZO010000003.1 coordinate 19,435, forward strand.
CCTGCTGGGCCCGGAGCTGTCGGTGGTCGGCGCGGTCCTCAGCCGCGGCCACGGCCGGGACGTGGACACCTCGGGAGCGGTGCTGCTGCGGACCCCGGACGGCGTGACGGCGCAGCTGCTCTTCGGCATGGAACACGCCTACGGTTCCGAGTACGAGCTGTGGGGCAGCGAAGGAAGGCTTCGGCTGGACCGGGCGTTCACACCGGCGGCCGACCATGAGCCGGTCGTGCGGATCGAACGGTCCTCCGGCGTACGGGAGGTCGTCCTGCCCGCCGAGGACCAGGTGACCACCACCCTGCGGACCTGGGTCGCCGCCGTCCGCGAGGGACGGCCCACCGACCCGCTGACGGTGCGCCAGGCACAGCTCCTGGACGACGTACGAGACGCCGCCGGACTGTCCGTCGGCGCGTTCCACAACGCTTGACCTCAATTGCGGTTGAGGTTCTAGCGTGATGATCGCTCGACAGCGGGTGACCTGTCCCCCCAGGCACCGGCCCCACGCTTCCTGTCCCCCCTTTTTCCTCTGCCTCCTCCAGGAGACCTGCGATGAATGCGGAATCCGCAGACGCCCCGCGCAAGGCGGGCCGGCGCGAATGGCTGGGCCTGGCCGTCCTGGCCCTGCCCACGCTGCTCGTGGCGATGGACATGACCGTCCTGCACCTTGCCGTACCCGCCCTCACCGACGAATTACGTCCCTCCACCACCCAGTTGCTGTGGGCTGTCGACGTCTACGGGTTCCTGGTGGCCGGCCTGCTCATCACCATGGGCTCGATCGGTGACCGCATCGGACGACGGAAGCTGCTGCTGATCGGCGCGGCCGCGTTCGGCGTCGCCTCGGTCCTCGCCTCGATGGCCGGGAGCGCGGAGACGCTCATCGCCGCACGTGCCCTCCTCGGCGTGGCCGGGGCGACCCTGATGCCCTCCACGCTGTCGCTGATCCGCACGCTGTTCCAGGATCCCGCACAGCGTGCCGCCGCGATCGGCGTGTGGGCCATGTGCTTCGCGCTGGGCAGCATGGCCGGCCCGCTGATCGGCGGCGCCCTGCTGGAGTACTTCTGGTGGGGATCGGTCTTCCTGGTGGCCGTGCCCGTGATGGTGCTGCTGCTGGTCGCCGGCCCCCTGCTGCTGCCGGAGCACCGTGACGCGAAGGCCGGCCGCGTGGACCTGCTGAGCGCGGCACTCTCGCTGACGGCGACCCTGGCGGTCATCTACGGACTCAAGGACGCGGCCGAATCGGGAATCGGATGGCAGCCCGCCGCATTCCTGGCGGGCGGGCTCGTGATGGGCTGCCTGTTCGTGTACCGGCAGCGGATCCTGGCCGACCCGATGCTCGACCTGCGCCTCTTCGGCAACCGCACCCTCAGCAGCGCGCTGGTGATGCTGACCCTGGTGACCGTCCTGATGGCCGGATCCCAGCTGTTCATCATGCAGTACCTGCAGCTGGTGCACGGACTGTCCCCGCTCCAGGCGGGTCTGTGGTCCATCCCCACCAACGTCGGCGTCATGATCGGATCCATCTTCGGACCGATGCTCCTCAAGGCCGTCAAGCTGAGCCGGCTGCTGGCGATGGCGATGGGAATCCTGACCCTCGGACTGCTGCTGCTCGCCCTGGTCGACGGGGCCTCCGACCTCGGCCTCGTGGTCACCGCCTCCGCCGTGATCGGTCTCGGCCTCGGCCCGATGGTGGCGCTCGGCACCGACCTGATCGTCGGCGCCGCACCGGCCGACCGCGCGGGCGCGGCCTCGGCGGTCTCCGAGACCGGAACCGAGCTGGGCGCGGCCCTGGGCATCGCCCTCCTGGGCAGCGTCGGGTTCGCCGTCTACCGCTCCGCCCTGGACGGCACCCTGCCGGCCGGGCTCACCCCCGAACAGGCCGCGACCGCGGAGGAGACCCTGGGCGGCGCCGTCGCACTGGCCGGTGAGCTGCCCGCCGGGCTGGGCACGCAGCTGCTGGAAGCGGCCCGGGCCGCGTTCGTGGACGGCATCCAGACCACCGCCCTGACCGGCGCGGTCATCGCCGCGCTCCTCGCCGTCGTGTCCCTGGTCATGCTCCGCGACGCGACGCCCCCCGCGCCCGAGCACGAGCCGGCCGGACACGAGGCGGCCGGCACCGACGCCGTCGGACCGGTCTCGGAAGTCAGTCACTGACCCCTCGGGCTCCCGGGACGGGCGGGTGGCATCCCCCGTACGCCCGCCCTCCCGGGTACCGGCACCCCGCCCTCGTGGCGGGGTGCCGGAGCGTCCGCATGCGCCGCCGCACCGGCGGCCCTCCCCACTGAATCGAAGGGAACGGTCCCATGACGGACACCGTCGATCCCAGCACCAATCCCATACGACTCGCCGTGCTCGTCGCCAGTGCCCGACACGGCCGCCTCGCCCCGGGCATCGCCGAGTGGGCGGCGGAGCGAGCCGGCCTGCACGGCGGCTTCACCGTCGACCTCATCGACCTGGCGCAGGCGGCCCTGCCGGACTCCCTCGACTCCTCCGCACCGCAGCGGCAGACGATCGCACCTCGACTGGACCAGGCCGACGCCTTCCTCGTGGTGGTCCCGGAGTACAACCGCAGCTTCCCCGGCGTACTGAAGACCGCCCTCGACTCCTTCCGCCTCGAATGGCAGGCGAAGCCGGTCGGTTTCGTCTCCTACGGGCTCGGCATGTCCGGCGGCCTGCGCGCCGTCGAACAACTGCGCCTGGTCTTCTCGGAACTCCACGCCATGTGCGTGCGCGACTCCGTCGCCCTGCCCCGGATCAACGAGTCGCTGACCCCCGACGGCCGGTTCAACGGCAACGAGGGGGACCAGACCGGCCGTGAGCAGGCCGCGAAGCTCATGCTCGACCAGCTCCTGTGGTGGGCGCAGGCCCTGCGGAACCACAAGTCCGCCCACCCGTACGGTCGTTGAAGCCCTTCGGAAAAAGCCTGACTAGAGTGGCCGGTCCGGCGCGAACCGCCGGTCACCGACCCGTCGTTATGGAGAAGATGCACCATGCCCGAGCAGCCCGACCCCGCAGCACCACGTCTCACCCGTGAGAGCCCCGAGCTCGCCGAGCTGTTAACCGCCGTGCGGGGGCAGGTGATGTTTCCCGGTTCGGAGGGCTTCGACGAGGAACTGTCCGGCTACCAGACCTACGTGCGCAACCGGCCTGACATCGTCGTCGGTGTCGACGGAGTCGACGACGTGCGCGCCGCCGTCGCCTTCGCCGCCGAACACGACCTCGCGATCTCCGTACAGGCCACCGGGCACGGCATGGCGTACGCCGCCGAAGGCGGCCTCCTGATCTCCACCCGGCGGATGAACGACGTCCACATCGACCCCCGGGCCCGCACCGCCCGCGTGGCCGCCGGCGCGTCCTGGCGCCAGGTCATCGAGCAGGCCGCCGAACACGGACTCGCCCCCCTCAGCGGCTCCTTCCCCGACGTATGCGCCGTCTCCTACGTCCTGGGAGGCGGCCTCGGCCTGGTGGCCCGCCAGTACGGCTACGCCGCCGACCACGTGCGGTCCCTCGACATCGTCACCGGCAACGGCGAACTGCTGCGCACCGGACCCGAGACCCAGCCCGAACTGTTCTGGGCGCTGCGCGGCGGCGGCGGCAACTTCGGAGTGGTCACCTCCATGGAGGTCGACCTCTTCCCGATCACCTCCCTCTACGGCGGGCGGCTGGTCTTCGACACCCCGCACGTCGAAGACGCCATGAACGCCTTCCACGCCTGGGCCCAGGACTGCCCCGAAGAGATGACCGGGGCCCTGAAACTGGTCCAGGTGCCGAACCTGGAACCGATTCCCGCCCTGTTCCGCGGCAAGTTCCTGGCCATCGTGCTGATCGCCTACAACGGCGATCCGGCGGAGGCGGAGCGAGTGGTCGAGCCGCTCAGGGCGGTGGGCCCGCGCCTCGTCGACGCCCTCGCCCCCGTCCCGTACACCGAGAGCGGATCCATCCACGACGAGCCGGAGGAACCGCACGTCGTCTACGGCAACAGCTTCATGCTGTCCGACCTGAACCCGGCCACCGTCAAGGCGATCCTGGACACCGTCGGCGCCGACGCCCCGGCCAGCGTCATGACCGAGATCAGGCAGCTGGGCGGCGCCGTGGCACGCGACCCCGCCACGCCGAACGCCGTGAGCCACCGGGACGCCGCCTACGCGCTGCGGGTGATCTCCGCGCTGGAGGACGTGGGCATGGAGGTGGCACGGCCGGTCCACGAACGACTGGACGAGGCACTGGCACCCTGGACCATGGGACGGTCGCTGAACTTCGTACACAGCGACGGCCGCAAGCCGTCCGAGGACCAGGTCCGTTCCCTGTGGTCGAAGCAGAACTACGAGCGCCTGGCCCGGATCAAGGCCGCGCACGACCCCCGCAACCTGTTCCGGTTCAACTTCAACGTGCCGCCGGCCTCCGAGGCCGCACCGCACAACTGAACCGCCCCACCCTTCTCACCCGGGGCCCCGCACCACACAGTGCGGGGCCCCGCCCTTTCCTCCTGCCGACCGAGGAGTTGCGCTCCATGACGTCGATACCGGCCGCAGCCCCACGGGCCACCACCACGGCGGAGCACTCGCCCGGCGTCCTGCCGATCACGCTGGACGCCCTGGGAGTCCCCCTCTCCGGCCTGCTGGCCCACCCCACCGACGGGCCGCCCCGGGCCACCGTCGTCGCCCTGCACGGCGGCGGCATGCGGGCCGGCTACTTCGACGGACAGGCCCACCCGACGCTGTCCCTGCTGACCGTGGCCGCACACCTGGGCTTCGCCGTACTCGCCCTCGACCGGCCCGGCTACGGAACCTCCGCCGCCCACCTGCCCGCGGGAGAGACCCTCGCCGAACAGGCCACCCGCGTGCTGGCGGCCCTCGACACCTACGAACGGACCCGGATCACCGGAGCCGGCTTCCTCCTGCTCGGCCACTCCTACGGCGGCAAACTGGCCCTGCGCACCGCCGCCCAGGCACGCCCCGGGACCGTGCTCGCGGTGGACGTGTCCGGCTGCGGCGCCGAGTACGCCGTACCCCACGACCAACTGCCCGACCGCGACCACGCCGGGAGCCTGCGGCACAACTGGGGACCGCTCCGCCTGTACCCGGACGGCTCCTTCGCCTCCCTCGCCCCCCTGGTCGCCGCACGACCCGTGCGCGAGTGCGCCGAAGCCCGGGACTGGCCCCTCAGATTCCCCGAGGTCGCCGCCCGCATCGACATGCCCGTCCGCATGACCTTCGCGGAGTTCGAGTACTGGTGGCGGCACGACGACGCGGCCAGGGCCCGGATGGAACGAGCCTTCCCCGACAAGGTGCTGAGGTTCACCCGGCACTCGGGCGCCGGGCACAACATCAGCCTCGGATGGGCGGCGCGCTCCTACCACCTGGGCGCCCTGGGATTCTTCGAGGAATGCCTGGCCGCGCACCACAGCGCACCCCGGTCGAGCCGGGCACGTACCGCCCAGGCCCCGGCATGACCACCGCGCCCGCCCAGGACACCCACCGCCCGGGCCCCGGCATGACCCGCGTACTCGGCCCCCTGTCCCCGGCGCACCTGGGCATGACCGCCCTCGCGCTCGCCGTCGCCGTCACCTACGCGCTCCGGGAACGCAGCCGGCCGACCGGCCCGCAGCCCGGCGACCACGCCTGGTGGCACAGCACGGGCCCGGCCTCCCCCGACCCCTCCGTAGGACCCGGACTGACACTCGCCCTGTGCACGGCCGCCTTCTATCTGCTGCTGCCCGCACTCGTGGTCGCAGGACGGGCGGTACACCGATGGACACGGCCGGACCGCCGCCACGCGCTGCCCGCCCGCGCGGCCTGCACCACAGCCGCCGCTCTCGCCGGGGCGCTGGTCTCCGTCCCCGTCGGCTCCCTCGTCGGACCTGCCGCCGGAACCGCACCGGACCTCGTACTGAGCGCCCTGAGCCCCTGCGCGGTCGCCGCCGTCCTGCTCCAGTTCGCCCTCGGCGTCCCCTGGCAAGGGGACCCGGTCCACACCCGAGGAAAGAGAAGAGAAACCCATCATGGTCCAGCGTCGTAGTCTGCTGAAGGTCGCAGCGGCCGGAGGCATCGCCACCCTGGTCCCCTGGAGCAGGCTCACCGGCTCCACGGCGGCTCAGGCGACGGAAGTCGCCGAGCCCGCCCACTCCGCGCCCTTCGCACACCCCATGCCGCTCCCGGCCGTGCTGCGCCCGGCACGCCGCACACGCACGTCCGACCTGTACGAGATCCGCATGCGGCAGACCCGGGCCGAACTGGTCAAGGGCCTGTCCACCCCGGTACGCACCTACGGCGGCACCTTCCCCGGTCCCACCGTCAACGCATGGCGCGGACGCGAAGTCGTCATCCGGCAGATCAACGAACTCGACGTCCCCACGGCCGTCCACCTGCACGGCGCGCACGTCCTCTCGGAACACGACGGACTGCCCATGGACACCATCGCCCCCGGCGGCGAACGGACCTACCACTACCCGAACGAACAGCACGCCGCCTCCCTCTGGTACCACGACCACGCCCACCACCTGGAAGCCGAGAACGTCTACCGGGGACTGGCCGGCCTGTACCTCATCCGCGACCCCCGCGAGGAACTGCTGCCCCTGCCCTCCGGCACCCATGACATCCCCCTGGTCATCCGGGACGCCCGCGTGGAGGCGGACGGCTCCCTCGTCTACACCAGGCCCACCGACTGCCCCCACATGCTCGTCAACGGCAAGGAACGCCCCTACACCGAGGTGGCCGCCCGCAAGTACCGGCTGCGGATCTACAACACCTGCGTGAACCGGTACGTGCGGCTGCGCTTCGCCGACAACACGCCCTTCACGGTGATCGGCACGGACGGCGGACTGCTGGAAAGCCCGGTCCAGGCAGAGGACCTGCTGATGCTCGGCGGCGAACGCGTCGAGGTCGTGGTCGACTTCTCCCGCCACCGCCCCGGAACCTCGGTCGTGCTGGAGAACACCGCCGCCCTGGCCACCGAGCGGCCCGAGGTCCTGCGCTTCGACGTGACACGCACCGCCGTGGACCTGTCCTACGTACCGCGCCGGCTGACCTGGCGACAGCCGCTGCCCAGGCCCACCGTGGAGCGCTCCTTCGAACTGCGCACCTTCCCCGAGATGACCATCAACGGACGGCTCTACGACCCGAACCGGACCGACGTCACCGCCCGGCTGGGCACCACCGAACTATGGACGGTCACCAACGCGGAGGCCCCCGTCCCCGCCGGACGGCCCGACTTCCATCTCTGGCACAGCTTCCACACCCACCTGACGTACTTCCGGGTCGTGGAGCGCAACGGAAAGCCGGCGGACTCCCGCGACGCCGGTCTGAAGGACACCGTCACCCTGGCTCCCGGCGAGACCGTGAAGATCAAGATGACCTGGGGCCCCTACGCGGGCCAGTACCTCTACCACTGCCACCAGCTGGGCCACTCCTCGGGCGGCCAGATGGGACGCATCGACGTGGTCGACTGAACGGATCCACCTGTCCGGCCGGTCTCCCCGGCCGGATGGATCCCACGGCGAAGCTGATCGCGGATCCGGATCCCAGGACCGTCCCTGGTCCGCTCGGGCAGCCCGCTCCCCGGGCCACTCGGGCGGCCCACCCCGCGCGCCGGTGTGTCCACGGGCGCGCGGGGGACGGCACCCGGCGGCCGGGTCAGTTGTCGCCGGTGCGTTCGCCGAGGGTGACGGTGGCCGTGGAGGTCTTGCCGTCGCGCTCGTAGGTGATCTTGACGGTGTCGCCCGGCTTATGGGTCCAGATCTCGCTGATCAGGGTCGGGCCGCTGTCGATCTGGCGGTCGCCGAAGCCCGTGATCACGTCGCCCGCCTTCAGGCCCGCCTTCGACGCGGGGCCGTCGGGGACGACCGAGGGGGTGCCGCCCGAGCCCTGGGAGGCGATCGTGGCACCCTCGCCCCGCTCGTTCATGTTCACCGTCGCGCCGATCACCGGGTAGACCGGCTTGCCCGTCCTGATCAGCTGCTGGGCCACGTTCTTCGCCTGGTTCACCGGGATCGCGAAGCCCAGACCGATCGAGCCCGCCTGGGACTGGCCGAAGCCGCTTCCCGTGGACTGGATGGCCGAGTTGATGCCGATCACCGCGCCGCTCGCGTCGAGCAGCGGGCCGCCGGAGTTGCCCGGGTTGATCGACGCGTCCGTCTGCAGCGCGCTCATGTACGAGTTGCTTCCGCCGGAGCCGTCACCCGAGGCGACCGGACGGTTCTTGGCGCTGATGATGCCCGTGGTCACCGTGTTCGACAGGCCGAAGGGCGCGCCGATCGCGATCGTCGAGTCGCCGACCGCCACCTTGTCGGAGTCGCCGAGCGGCAGCGGCTTCAGGCCCTTCGGCGCGTTCGTGAGCTTCAGTACGGCCACGTCGTAGCCCTCGGCCCGGCCGACGACCTCCGCGTCGTACGCCTTGCCGTCCGGGAAGGTCACGGAGAGCGTGCCGCCGTCCGCCGCCGACGCCACCACGTGGTTGTTGGTGACGATGTGGCCCTCCTGGTCGTACACGAAGCCGGTGCCCGTGCCGCCCTCGCCCTCGGGCTGCGAACCGCCGGACTTCGCCTGGATGGTCACCACGCTCGGCAGTGCCCGCGCCGCGACCGCGGCGACCGTGCCGGGGTCCCGCTTGAAGGACGCCGGGGTGTCGCCCGAGGAGACCGTCGTCGAGCTGACTCCGTCGTCGCCGCGCTGGGCCGCCCAGTAGCCGATGCCGCCGCCGATGCCGCCCGCGACGAGCGCCGCGGCGAGCACGGCCGCCACGAGGCCGCCGGTCCGCCTGCGCGGTGCCATCGGAGCGGGGTGCGCGGGCGGCGGGGCGCCCCAGGCCGGCACGGCCGGGGGCGGAGGCGGCCAGCCACCCGCCGCACCGGCGGAGGCGGGGGCGGGCACGGGGGCCTGGACCGCCGTCGGGGCGTCGGCGGGGGCCGCGGGCGGCGCCGCCGGAGGCGGGGTCTGGGCCGCCGTGGGGGCGGTCGCCGGGGACGGCGTCGGGTCCGGGGTCGTGGCGGAGGGCGGCGTCGGGTCCGTCGCCGGGGCCGGGGCCGGGGACGGCGTCGGGGTCGGGGTCGAGGGAGGTGTCGGCGGGGCGGACGGGGCAGCCGGGTCCGCCGGAACCGCCGTGCCCTCGTTCTCGGTGCTCACAGCTCTCTCTCCTCGTTGACTACGCGGGTGTGGTGCCTCAGGGTCACCTACTGGGTCCAGAGTGCTCCACCAGCTTTTCCCACTGGACGTCAGGCCGCTGTAAGGCGGAGCTGTGCGTTCGCACTCCTCCCTTTATATACGGACAGAACGGACGCATTCCGGTGTGCCCGCCGTACCCCGCCAATGGCACCATGACGCCGTGACTCACGCACGGCAGCACCCGAACCGCGTCCCCCTCCAGGTCGTCGCCCACCGTGGAGCCTCCGAAGACGCACCGGAACACACCCTGGCCGCCTATGTGAAGGCCATCGAGGACGGCGCCGACGCCCTGGAGTGCGACGTCCGGCTCACCGCCGACGGCCATCTGGTCTGCGTCCACGACCGCCGCGTCGACCGCACCTCGAACGGCCGCGGCGCCGTATCCGCCCTTGAGCTCGCCCATCTCACCGCCCTCGACTTCGGCACCTGGAAGGGCCGTGACGACTCCGGCGAGAGCCCCGACTGGCGAGACCCCGGGTACACGTCAGTCCTCACCCTGGAGCGCCTCCTCGAACTGGTCTCCGACGCCGGGCGCCGGGTCGAGCTCGCCATCGAGACCAAGCACCCCACCCGCTGGGCGGGCCAGGTCGAGGAGCGGCTCCTCCAGCTCCTCAAGCGGTTCGGCCTCGACGCGCCCGCGTCCCCCGACGACTCCCCCGTACGCGTCATGAGCTTCTCGGCCCGCTCGCTGCAGCGGATCGCCCTGGCCGCGCCGACGCTCCCCACCGTCTCCCTCGCCCAGTTCGTCTCGCCGCGACTGCGTGACGGACGGCTTCCCGCGGGCGCGCGCATCGCGGGGCCCTCGATCCGGATCGTCCGGCACCACCCCGCCGTGATCCTGCGGCTCCGGAAGGCCGGGCACGAGGTCCACGTCTGGACGGTGGACGACGCCGAGGACGTCGAACTCTGCGAGCGCCTCGGCGTGGACGCGATCATCACGAACCGGCCCAAGCAGGTGCTCTCCCAGTTGGGCCGCGGCTGAACCCCCACCGCCCGCTCAGCCCCTTCCTTCCCTTGCGTCACAAGGGTTTACGGGGATGACGGGGCGTGCACCGGCGCGTTCCGTACCTACGCGATCGTCACGAGTGCCTCATCGAACGCGGATTGGCCGGTTTCCGGTCCAGGCCATTGGGGCATCCACACGGTGGCGTGGGGCAAAGGAGGTCTCGGGGGTGGCGTTGGTGGTGGCACAGGAGGTGCCCACGTCGTCGAGCATGGCCGTACCCCATGGCCCTGCGGGCGTGGGTGAGGCGAGACACCGGATGCGGGACGAGCTGTACCGCAGCGGGGTGTCCGATTCGGTCGTCGACGACGCGGTACTGATCCTTTCCGAACTGCTCAGCAATGCCTGCCGGTACGGCAGGCCGCTGGGGCGGGCGGATCGGGGCGACGGGGACGTACGGGCGGCCTGGCGGGTGGATTCCGCGGGCGGGCTCCGGGTCGAGGTCACGGACGGCGGCGGGCCGACACGGCCCGTGCCGTCGACGCCCTCGGTCACCGCACGGGGAGGCCGTGGGCTGAACATCATCAGCGCGCTGGCCCAGGACTGGGGCGTACGGGACAGCGCGACCGGCGAGGTGACGGTCTGGGTGGTGGTCACCGAGGGGCACCGCCGCGAGGACTTCGCGGCCCGCGTCGGCGGCGGCGGTTCGCGCTACGACATCCTCGACGCGTACGACGATCTCGACTGACGCGGAGGGCGCCGCGCGGGCTTCGGATGCCGGAGGCCGCGCGGCCGTTCGCTGCCGGCGCCCGGACACAGCGCGCGGACGCCGGACTCCGCGCGCGGTCGCCAGGATGCGCGGGAGTCTCGCGCCGGACGCGCACGGCGCCCGGGGCGACGCCCGGCACGGCGGGTCCGCCGCCTCGGCGTCGCGTGGGGCGGCGCGGCCCGCCTGAGGGGTGCCGGTGGTCGGTGCGGCTAGGCTCGCGCCCGGAACAAGCACCGCACGCCGCGATCGGGAGAAAGCCACACCATGGCCAAGAAGCGCCCCCAGACGAAGGCCGGCAAGGCCGGCCAGGCACAGGTCACGAACGGGGAGATCCCGGTCGTCGGCGCGCGCGAGCCGTGCCCGTGCGGCTCCGGCCGCCGCTACAAGGCGTGTCACGGCCGGGCCGCCTCGCACGCCGTGACCGAGCTCGTCCAGCGCCCCTTCGAGGGTCTGCCCGGCGAGTGCGACTGGGTCGCGCTGCGCGAGCTGGTGCCCGCGGCGACCGTGCCGCTCACCCTGAAGGGCGGACTGCCGGAGGGCGTTCCCTCCGTGACGCTCGCGACCGTGCTGCCGATGGCGTGGCCGGCGCTGCGCCGCGACGACGGCTCCGTCCTGCTCGCCCTGCAGAACGACTCCACCTCCGGCGACCTCGCCCGCGACCTCGCAGACACGCTCCAGCGCGCCCTGGAGACCGAGCCGGGCACCCCGGTCCCCGCGCGCCGCGTACCGGCCGAGGGCCCGCGCCTCCAGGACCTGCTCGACGCGGACGCCCCGTTCGCCCCTGAGGTCCACTCGGGCTTCGAGTTCTGGATCCCGCAGTCCGCCGACGGCGCGGACCCGGAGGTCGCCGCCTCCCTGGAGCGGGCCAACGCGGCCGCGATCCCGACCGTGAAGCTGGCGAGCGTCGACTCCGCGTACTGGTGCGAGACGCCGGACAAGAACCACCTGCGCTGGGTCATGCCGTACCCGGAGGAGAAGCTGCTCGACGCGCTGGCCCGCCTCCAGGCCGGCGACGGCACCTCCCTGGGCCAGGACACCCGGCTCGTGGGCTCGTTCCGCGCCCACGGGCTGATGGTGCCGGTCTGGGACCTGCCGATGTCGATGACCGCCGAGGACTGCGAGAAGCCGGCCGCCGAGTTCGCCGAGCGGCTGGCCGGGGCGCTCGCCTCGGACGCCCCGCTCACCGCGGAGGAGCGGCGGGCGCGCGGCGGCCTCACGAACCGTCAGGTCACTCTCAGCTGATACCCCGGGTGGTATCGGTGACTGACAGACCGACCGGTCGGTGACTTCCGCCACAAGAGTGTCCGCGGGCGGGTAAATCCCTGTCCGAATAACCGAGATCGAATTTGCGAACAGCAGATCTCTTGTTACCGTTCTGGAAGCCCGGTCGCTGGTGCATCCCCCGTCGCCAGCGATCGGGCCTTTCCATGTCCGCTTCCGGAAGGCTCCGGGGCGTCGACGCTCAACTTCCTTCCCGCTCCGCCGTGTTGCTCCCGGCCCGGAGCAGCAGCGGAGTGCTGTCGCCCTCGCCCGTGCCCGCGAATTCCGCGACCGCCGTATACGCCGTGACCTTGTCCCGACCACGTTCCACGGGCGTTTCACAGGCTCCCGGTTCGTCCTGCGCGGGGACCGGACAACGGACCTGTACGGTGCGCCCGCCGGGGGCCATGAGGGTCAGAAACGCGTCGATTTCCTGTCCGGTTGCGTTCCGGTAGTACGTACGCGCCCACGTGTCGGGTCCCTCGGCCAGCACGCAGGTCTGCGCCTCCACCCCCTCGGGGGAGGCGAGTTCCGGCCCACAGTGGGAGACCCGTTCCGGAGACACGGGGGCGGCGGAGACGGCGGCCGGTGCGGACGGAGCGGACGGAGCGGACCGGGAAGCGGGGGCCTCGGCAGCGGGGGCGGTGGGGGCCGGCGAGGCCGGCGTACGGGCGCCGAGGCCGAGCCCCGTCAGCAGATCCCCGGATTTCGCGTCGCCCGCGCCGGCCGCCCCCGCCGGGCCGGCCGGTCGTGCGGGGTCGCCCGTCTGTCCCGCCGCCGCGACGAGCGGCAGCAGGACGGCGACCGTGACGGCGGCCCCGAGTCCGACCACGCGGAGGTTCACCGGACTCATGCGCCCCACCTGTTCCTGCTCGGCTGGAGATCTCGGACGGTGGGGTGAACATAGCGGCGGGCGGCGGGCGCCCGGTCGGCCGCGCGCCCGTTTCCCGTAGAAGTGGGACCGCGGCACACCCGTTCGGGTGAACGGCCCGAGCCCCGGAAGGCGGGCGAGCCGCGCCCGTCAGTACGCGAGTCGGCTTCCGCCGCCCGGTGTGCTCGTGCTCGCCGCCACCAGGGCGTCGACCACCGCCTCCACGTCCGGCAGCCACGGCCGGGCCGAGCCCGCGAGCGGCGCCCGTTCCCACCGCACCTGTCCGGTGCCGGCGACCGAGGGGGGCAGCAGCAGATAGCCGCCCTCGCCGTGGAACCGCAGCGAGCTCGGCACGCTGTCCTTCGCGTACAGCAGCTCACCGAGCCGTTCGAGGTCATAGGGGGCGACGAGGATCGACCACCGGGTCGGGGTCGCCACCACCGGGCCGAGCCGCATGCCGGTCCCGTCGAGCGCGGCGAGCGCCCGGGCCCCCGCCACCGCGGGCAGGCTGACCGCGCAGGGCGCGCCGCCGCCCGTGGCGAGGACCACCGGGGCGTCCGGGCGCCGGGTCCACCACCAGCGGATCATCCGCTCGTCCGTGGTGGCCGCGAGCAGCCCGGGGTCGTAGGGGTGGGCGCCCGGCACCACGCAGTCGGGGTCGGGACAGCGGCAGGCGGCCCCCGCGCCCGTACGGGTCGTCGCTCTCAGGCCTGCTCCGGGCAGGACGGGCCAGTTCCACTCGACGGCGAACGTGACAGCCGCGTCGAGCCGGGCTGTCCTCGCCTTGCGCCGGAACCGGAGCCTGCGTCGCCTTCCGAGGATCTCGCGCATGAGCGCTCGTTCCTTTCCGTTGAACGCCGAATCCACTTCACACCATGTGCAGGACACTTCACCGTGCGTATCAGCGCGTACCGGGTCGGCGGGGGTGCGGCCCCCGTCGGAGCGGGGCCGGCGGGCCGTCATCAGGTGGAACCACGCGGGACCGGAATGGAGCGGGGACCAGAACCAGGTGGAGCCAGGTCAGAACGAGATGGAGCCGGGACGGAACCAGGGCGGGCCAGAACACGTTCCCCGCCACTCGGTGACGGGCTGCGGCCTGCGGCAGATAAGACGCCGGGGTTCCGCGTCGCGTTCCGGGGCAGCTCCAACTGCCCCTGCCTGTCACCGATTACGTACCCAGCACGCTCGGAATGACGCGCTTTCAAACGACGCCAGTCGACCGCAAAAGGTGCACACCGGGGACAATTTTCGGCCAACTTGCCGCGTACTTCAACCCCCTCGCGCAACCTCACGGACACCACAAGTCCCGTGGGGACAATGCTGGACATCGTTCCTCTTGTGCGTGTACATGTGGATGCATCGAGCGGCTCAGAATGACATGGGGGTTTGCGATGCTATGGCGTCAAACGCACCGGTCGGAAAGCCGACTGACATGAGCGCCCCACAGATGCCGAAAGTGGCTGGAATCGATTCAACGGTTCCCGGGTCCCCGCACACTACGCCGCCCCTCCCCGGGGTGCCCGCGGCGGCGCCCCCCTCCGATCCGGTCCCCCCGCCCGGGGCGCTGATCCAGGACAGGCTCGCCGCCTGGGTCTCCGACCTCACCACCCTCCACGAACTCACCGAGCGCCTCATCAGGACCTCCTCCCTCGACGAGGCCCTCCGGGAGGCGCTCGGCGCCGGCGCCGCCCTCGTCGGGGCCCGCCGCGGCATGGCCGTCCTCGAACCGGCCGACGGACTCGGCCCCGCCTCCATCATCGGCCTCGGCCTCGCCCACTCCGACCTCGGCACCATCGAGACCGTCCCGCGCGGCACCAGCAGCTACGGCCGCCTCCTCGACGGCCTCCCCGACCCGCTCCACCCCGAGCGCGTCCCCGATCCGATCGCCATCCGGGACGTACGCACCGAGGAAGGCCTCGACCCGCGCCACCGCGAGGTCGCCGCCCGCCTCGGCTACGCCGCCAGCTACGCCCTCCCCCTCGCCACCGAGGAGGCAGGCCGGCTCGGCGCCGCCGTCTGGCTCTACGACGAGCCCGCCGAACCCACCGACCGCCAGCGCCACCTCATCGGGCTCTACGGCCGCTTCGCCACCGAGCACCTCGCCCGCCTCCTCCAGGTCGAACGCGCCCGCGTGCGGGTCGCCACCATCGCCGAGGAGCTGCTCCCGAGCCGCCTCCCCCGCGTCCCCGGCGTCCAGCTCGCCGCCCGCCACCGCACCGGACCCCGGGGCGGCGGCGACTGGTACGACGCGCTGCCGCTGCCCGAGGGCACCCTCGGGCTCGCCGTCGGCTCCGTCTCCGGGACCGGGCCCAGCGCGCTCGCCGCCATGGGCCGGCTGCGCGCCTCCCTGCGGGCGTACGCGGTGATGGAGGGCGAGGACCCCGTCGCCGTCCTCTCCGACCTGGAACTCCTCCTCCGCCTCACCGAACCCGCCCGCTCCGCGACCGCGCTCTTCGCGTACGCCGAGCCCGCGCGGCGCCGCATCGTCCTCGCCGGGGCCGGACACGCCCCGCCGCTGGTCGTCGGCGAGCGGCGCACCGAGTACGTCGAGACCTCGCTCTCGGCCCCGCTCGGGATGCTCTCCTGCTGGGAGGCGCCGAGCGTGGAGCTGTCCCCGGCACCCGGAGAAACGGTGCTTCTCTACACGGACGGGCTGCTGCGCCGTACCGGCGACGCCATGGACCGCGCCTTCGCCCGGCTCCACGCCGCCGCCGCGAGCGTGCCGAAGGCGGACCGGGGCGACCCGGGCGCCGTCGCCGACCACGTCCTGCGGACCATGCTGCCCGAGGGCCTCGACACCGCCGTGGACGGGGAGGACGTGGTCCTGCTCGCGGCCCGCTTCGAGTGAGCGACACGTGACCCCGCGGTGACTCAGCGGTAATGGGTCTTCCGGCCCTGGGCCCCCTTCCGTACGACCGTACGATGGTGGGGGTTCAGTGTCGTACCAAGAGGAGGCAGACCCGTGGCCGAGGAGCTCACGCCGGAGACCCCGGAAGAGACCGACGAGCAGCAGGCGATCAAGCAGCGGAAGAACGGCCTCTACCCGGGCGTGTCCGACGAGCTGGCCGAGAACATGAAGTCCGGCTGGGCCGACACGGAGCTGCGGGGACTCGAGCCGATCGCCCAGGCCGACAAGACCGCCGCGCGCCGGGCCGCCCTGTCCGCCCGCTTCCCCGGCGAGCGCCTGGTGATCCCGGCCGGCAACCTGAAGACCCGGTCGAACGACACCGAGTACGCCTTCCGCGCCTCCACCGAGTACGCGTACCTCACCGGCGACCAGACGCACGACGGCGTCCTCGTCCTGGAGCCCACGGCCGACGGCCACGAGGCGACGGTCTACCTGCTGCCGCGCTCCGACCGGGAGAACGGCGAGTTCTGGCTCGACGGCCAGGGCGAGCTGTGGGTCGGCCGCCGCCACTCCCTCACCGAGGCCCAGCAGCTCCTCGGCATCCCCGCGAAGGACGTCCGCGAGCTCGCCGCCGCCCTCAAGGAGGCGACGGGGCCCGTCCGCGCCGTCCGGGGCCACGACGCCGGCATCGAGGCCGCGCTGACCGACAAGGTCACCGCCGAGCGCGACGAAGAGCTGCGCGTGTACCTCTCCGAGGCCCGCCTCATCAAGGACTCCTTCGAGATCGCCGAGCTGGAGAAGGCCTGCGCCTCCACCGCCCGCGGTTTCGAGGACGTCGTCAAGGTCCTCGACAAGGCGGAGGCCACCAGCGAGCGCTACATCGAAGGCACGTTCTTCCTGCGCGCCCGCGTCGAGGGCAACGACATCGGCTACGGCTCCATCTGCGCCGCGGGCCCGCACGCCACCACCCTGCACTGGGTCCGCAACGACGGCGACGTCCGCTCCGGCGACCTGCTGCTGCTCGACGCCGGCGTGGAGACCACCGAGCTCTACACCGCGGACATCACCCGCACCCTGCCGATCAACGGCCGGTACACCGAGCTCCAGCGCAAGATCTACGACGCCGTGTACGAGGCGCAGGAGGCCGGCATCG
This sequence comes from Streptomyces sp. NPDC058326, assembly GCF_042879855.1. NCBI lineage: Bacteria > Bacillati > Actinomycetota > Actinomycetes > Kitasatosporales > Streptomycetaceae > Streptomyces > Streptomyces sp. NPDC058326. The sequence goes on from NZ_JBHVZO010000003.1 coordinate 36,431, forward strand.
CCGCGGTGAAGCCCGGCGCCGCCTACCGCGACTTCCACGACGCCGCCCAGCGCGTCCTCGCCGAGAAGCTCGTCGAGTGGGGTCTCGTCGAGGGGCCGGTCGAGCGCGTCCTGGAGCTCGGCCTCCAGCGCCGCTGGACCCTGCACGGCACCGGCCACATGCTCGGTATGGACGTCCACGACTGCGCCGCCGCGCGCACCGAGGCCTACGTCGACACGACGCTCGCGCCGGGCATGTGCCTGACGGTCGAGCCGGGTCTGTACTTCCAGGCCGACGACCTGACCGTGCCGGAGGAGTACCGCGGCATCGGCGTCCGGATCGAGGACGACATCCTCGTCACCGAGGACGGCAACCGGAACCTCTCGGAGGGGCTGCCGCGCCGCTCCGACGAGGTCGAGGCGTGGATGGCCGCGCTGAAGGGCTGACCCCGGCGTACGTTGGAAGCGAAGGGCCCCCGTCGACCGACCGGCGGGGGCCCTTCCCCCTTCCCGTACGGCCTCCGGCCATCACGCCCGTACGGCCTCCGGCGGTCAGGCCCGTACGGCCTCCGGCGGTCAGGCCATGAGCAGGGAAGGGCTGTCCTTCCACTTCAGGATCTTGTCGAAGCTGACCACCGCGCCGCCCCGGCCCGACCGGTTGCCGAAGTGCACATGGTCGGCGAGCTCCTCGATCAGCCGCAGCCCCCGGCCGTTCTCGGCGTCCGCCGAGGCCGCGGGAAGCTCGGCGCCAGGGAAGCCCGGCCCCGAATCGGCCACCTCGATCCGGCAGGTCTCCCCGTCCAGGTACGCCGTCACCCGGTACGCCCCCGTCGGCGCCCCGTACGGCCGGCCGCGCCCGGCTCCGCCGCCGTGCTCCACCGCGTTCGCACACGCCTCGGACAGCGCGACCGACAGCTCGTAGGACACGTCCGGATCGACGCCCGCCGTCTCCATCGTGCCCATCAGGAGCCGCCGGGCGAGCGGCACGCTCGCAGCCTCGCGCCGCAGATGGAGTGACCACAAGATGCTCATGCTCCAGCCTCCCGGCAGCGGCTATACCTACCGGTAGGTATAGCCGGATGGAGCCCTTCGTAAGCCCCCGGAGGCGTCAAGAGCGCTCGTTCGGCGGATGCACCGGGCCCTCAGGCCGGTGTATGTCACCCCGAAGGCCCCCAAGAGCGACCTTATGGACCTGCCTCATGCCGGTGGGGCCGCTGGTGCGATGATGGGCCCGCCATGAATGCCCCCGCGCTCGCTCCACGGCTGCTGAGGGCCGCGGTGTTCACCGCGGTCTGCGTCGTGCTGTCCGCGCTCGGGCACGCCCTCGCGGCCTGTGCGGGGATCGCCCTGTGGTCGCTGCTCGCCGGGTTCCTCGGCGTCTTCGGCGTCACCCTCCTCTTCACCGGACGCGAACGCTCCCTGGGCTTCGTCGTCGGCGCCCTCGCCGGCGGCCAGCTCGGCCTGCACGTCCTCTTCGGCCTCGGCCAGCGCAGGCTCGGCCTGGGCCCCGAGGCGGACGACGCCCTCATCCGGATGGCGGCGCGGCTCGTCTGCGGAGCGGGGGCCGCGTCCCTCAGCTCCGCCGACGCCGCCCGGGTCATCCGCGACGCCGGACTGGATCCGTCGTCGGCGGGGGCGGGCGCCCACGCGGGACACACGGCCGTCACCGCGGCCGCGCCCGCCGAGCTGCTGCCCGGCCTTCCCATGCTCCTCGGCCACCTGCTCGCGGCACTCGCCACGGGCTGGCTGCTGCGCCGCGGGGACCTCGCCCTCAGCCGCCTGGTCGAACTCTCCGAGCAGGGCGCGACGGAGCTCGCCGAGTGCGCCCTCGTCCGCTCGCTGCGGGCCGCGCTCCGTCTCGTACGGGCGATGCTCGCCGGGCTCCCGACGGCTCCCGGCACCGGGCCGCTGCGGACGGCCCGTACGGCCTTCGACTCCTCGCCGCCGACGGTGGCCGAGGCGCTCAGGGACACGGTGATCAGGCGCGGCCCGCCGGCCGCCGACTGCGTCCTCGCCGCCTGACCCAGGTCTCCCACAGGCCGACTCAGGCCGACGCGGGTCGACGCGGTCCGCCGCGGTCCGCTCCACGGGAGCGGGACCGCGATCGTCGGCGCGGCCGTGGAGGTTCTCCTTCCTCCGGCGCGCCGGACCCCACCGTCCTTCTCCGAGCTGGAGTGTCTTCTGCCATGACCATGTCCCGTGTGCCCTTCTTCCGGGTCGCCCTCGCCGGCGGCATCGCTCTCTCCTCCGTCGCCCTGCTGTCCGGCACCGCCTTCGCGCATGTGAGCGTGCAGCCGGAGGGCGAGGCCGCCAAGGGCGGCTACGCGACCGTCAACATCAAGGTCCCGAACGAGCGCGACAACGCCTCCACCGTGAAGGTCGAGGTCAACTTCCCGCTCGACCACCCGCTCGCCTCCGTCATGCCGCAGCCCGTCCCCGGCTGGAAGGCCGAGGTGACCAGGAGCAAGCTCAGCAAGCCACTGGAGGTGCACGGCAGGACGATCAACGATGCCGTCTCCAAGGTGACGTGGACCGCGGACGGTTCGAAGATCGGACCCGGCCAGTTCCAGCAGTTCCCGCTCTCCCTCGGACAGCTGCCCGAGGACGCCGACCAGCTGGTCCTCAAGGCGATCCAGACGTACGACAACAAGGAGGTCGTGCGCTGGATCGAGGAGCAGAAGGAGGGCGCGGAGGAGCCGCAGAACCCCGCCCCCGTCCTGAAGCTCTCCGCCGCCTCCGCCGACCACCACGGCGGTGCCGCCGCCCCGTCCGCCTCTGCCTCCGCTTCCGCCTCCGCTTCCGCTTCCGCGGACGAGAAGGACGGCGGGCACGAGGACAGGACGGCCTCGCACAAGGAGACGGCCGACGCCGGCTCCTCCGACACCACGGCCCGGATCCTCGGCGTCATCGGCATCTTCGTCGGTGCCGCGGGTGTCGCCTTCGGTGTCCTCGCCGGCCGTCGCCGCTCGCTCTGACGGCCGCACCCACCCGAGATCCCGAAAGAAGCACCATGTCTGCAGAGAAGACGCCCGGGGCGGGTACGGCCCGTCCCGGGCGGCGTACCCCGCTGGTCATCGCCACCGCCGCGATCGTCGCCGCGATCGGCATCACCGCGGCCGTCGGGTTCGGCGGCGACGACAAGACGCCGGGCAAGGGCGCCGGCCCGATCGCCGAGATCTCCGGCGGCAGCGACTCCACCAAGGCCGCCACCGTCCTCGACCGGCCGTTCACCAAGCCCGCGCTGGTCCTCACCGACACCCAGGGCAAGACGTACGACCTGCGGGAACGCACCAAGGGCAAGCCGACGCTCATCTACTTCGGCTACACCCACTGCCCCGACGTCTGTCCCATGACGATGAGCAACATCGCCATCGCCAAGAAGCAGCTCCCCAAGGCCGACCAGGACAAGCTCCAGGTCGTCTTCGTCACCACCGACCCCGAGCGGGACACCTCCGCCGAACTCGCCAAGTGGCTGCCCGCCGCCGGCGACCCCTCCTTCACCGGTCTCACCGGCGACTTCTCCGCCATCCAGGCGGGGGCGCGGCAGATCGGCATCGGCATCGACCCGCCGAAGAAGGACAAGAACGGCTCGGTCGTCTCCATGCACGGAGCGCAGGTGATCGCCTTCTCGCCCACGACCGACCAGGGCTACGTCCTGTACGGCGAGGACGCGACCATCGAGGACTACGCCAAGGACCTGCCGAAGCTCATCAAGGGGGAGAACCCGTGAACCGCCGCACCACCGCCCTGTCCGCCACCGTGGCGCTCGCCGCCGCTCTCGCGCTGAGCGGGTGCTCGTCCTCGTCCGGCGGCGACAAGCCCGAACTGAAGGTCAGCGGCGCGTTCATGCCCCAGCCGGTACTGGACATGGCCGGCGGCTTCCTCACCATCACCAACGGCAGCGGCACGGCGGACCGCCTCACCTCCGTCACCAGCCCCATCTCGGACGACATCACCATCCACGAGACGAAGAACCAGAAGATGCAGGAGGTGAAGTCCTTCGACATCCCCGCCAACGGCACGCTCTCCCTGGAACGCGGTGGCAACCACATCATGTTCATGGAGCTGAAGAAGAAGCCGAAGCAGGGCGAGAAGGTCAGCATCGAGCTCCACTTCGAGAAGTCCGACCCCATCACGGTCGACCTTCCCGTCGAGGCCGCCAACCACAACCCGCGGCAGCACTGAGCGCATGGACCGCGTTGACGGAGTGCAGACAGAACTGACGGAGTGACCCAGAGATGACAACCACCGCCCCGCGCCTCGGTTCCGCCCTGGCGCGGCTGCTCATCCTCGCGGCCGCGCTGCTCGGCACGCTGCTCGCCGGTGCCGCCCCCGCGTCCGCGCACGCGGCACTGACCGGAAGCGACCCGAAGGACGGGGCGGTGGTCGCCACCGCTCCCAAGGAGGTCAACCTCACCTTCTCCGAACAGGTCTCCATGAGCGCCGACTCCATCCGGGTCCTCGACCCGGCGGGCCGGCGGGCCGACACCGGCGAGATGCGCGACCTGTGCAGCGGCTCCATCGTCCGGTACGGGGTGGGGCTCCGCGCCGGGCTGCCCGACGGCACCTACACCGTGGCGTGGCAGACCGTCTCCGCCGACAGCCACCCCATCTCCGGCGCCTTCACCTTCTCCATCGGCGCCCCGTCCACGACCTCGGTCGCCCTGCCCGACCGGACGGCGGGCGGCGGTCCCGTCGGGGTCCTCTACGGCATCGCGCGCTACCTCTCGTACGCCGGCTTCGCCGTCCTCGTCGGCGGCGGAGCCTTCGTCCTGGCCTGCTGGCCGCGCGGCGCGAGCGTCCGGCCCGTCCAGCAGGCGGTCGTCCGGGGCTGGCTGACCCTCACGGGCGCCACCCTCGTCATGCTGCTCCTGCGCAACCCGTACACCGGCTCCGGCGAACTCTCCGACGCCTTCGACCTGGCGGGCCTGAAGGCCGTCCTGGAGACGAAGACCGGGGCCGCGCTCACCTCCCGGCTGCTGCTGCTCGGCGCGGCCGCGCTCTTCGTCGCCGTCCTCTTCGGCGCCTACGCCCGGCGCACCGACCCCAAGGAGAAGAAGGACCTCACCTTCGGGCTCGCCATCGGCGGCAGCGTCGTCGCCGCGGGAATCGCCGGAACCTGGGCGCTGGCCGAGCACGCCTCGACCGGTCTTCAGCCCGGTATCGCCATGCCCGTCGACATCCTGCACCTGCTCGCCGTCGCCGCCTGGCTCGGCGGTCTCACGGTGCTGCTCGTCGCCCTCTACCGGGCGCCGTCCGTCGAACGCGCGGCGGTCGAGCGCTTCTCCAGGGTGGCCTTCGGTTCCGTGGCCGTCCTCGCGGCCACCGGGCTCTACCAGTCCTGGCGCCAGGTCGGCTCCTGGTCGGCGCTGACGGGGACCCGTTACGGGCAGCTGCTCCTCGTGAAGATCGGCCTGATCTGCGTCCTCCTCGGCATCGCCTGGATCTCCCGCCGCTGGATCCAGCGCCTCGCCGACCCGACGCCGGCCGAAGCGACTGAAGCGACTGAAGCGACTGAAGCGACCAACGAGTCGGAGGAGGCTGGGGAGGCCGGGGAAACCGAGGAGGCCGGGGAAGCCGAGGAGGCCGGGGAAGCCGAGGAGGCCGGGGAAGCCGAGGAGGCCGGGGAAGCCGAGGAGGCCGGCGAGGGCTCGGGAGCCGAGGAAACCGGCGACGTCTCGGAGCCCGAGGCCATCGACCCCCGGCGGGCCGCTCAGCTCGCCCGGCAGCAGGCCGCCGTCGCCACCGCTCGACGCAAGCGGGAGCGGGACGCCGACCCCGAGCGGGCCGGTCTGCGCCGCTCGGTGCTGACCGAGGCCGCGGTCGCCGTCGTGCTCCTCGCCGTGACCACCGTCCTCACCTCGACCGAGCCCGGCCGCACCGAGGAGGAGGCCGCGCGGGGCACCGCCGCCTCCGGTCCCGCCGCCGTGCCCGACCGGCCCGTCGACATCCGGCTGCCCTTCGACACCGGCGGTGTGGACGGCAAGGGGGTCGTCCGGCTGAGCCTCGACCCCGGCCGCACCGGCGGCAACGCGCTCCACCTCTTCGTGGAGCGCCCCAACGGCAAACCCCTGGACGTCCCCGAGATCAAGGTCGCGTTCACCCTGGAGGCGAAGAACGTCGGCCCGCTGCCTGTCGCCCCCGACCGGATCCAGACGGGGCACTGGACCGCGAGCGGCGTCCAGATCCCGATGCCAGGGGAGTGGCGGATCCAGGTGACCGTCCGTACCTCCGAGATCGACCAGACCACCATCGACAAGAACGTGAAGATCGGCTGACGCGTGACCGAGAACGACAACCTTGAGATCTCCCGGCGGCGCCTGCTCGGCACTGTGGGCGCCGCGGGCGCGGCCGGGCTCGTCATCGGCGCGGCCGGCGGCGTCGGAGTCACGGCGGCCACGTCGGGCGATGACACCACCGCCGGAACCGGCGCCGGCGGCGCTCCCGCGCTGACCACGGTCGGCTCGACCGAGGTGATGTTTCACGGGAAACATCAGGCCGGTATCACCACCCCCCTCCAGTCCCGGGGTCATCTGATCGCCTTCGACCTCGCGCCGGGCTCCGGTCGCAAGGAGGCCGTCGCTCTGCTGCGCCGCTGGTCGGCGACGGCGAAGGCGCTCATGGCGGGCAAGGCCCCGGCCGGGGACACCGGGATCGCGCTCGACGCGGGCCCCTCCTCCCTCACGGTGACCTTCGGTTTCGGCCGGACGTTCTTCGACCGCACCGGACTCACCGCGCGCCGCCCCGGCCAGCTCGACCCGCTGCCCGCCTTCTCCTCCGACGCCCTCGACGCCCGGCGCTCGGAGGGGGACCTGTGGGTGCAGATCGGTGCCGACGACGCGCTCGTCGCCTTCCACGCGCTGCGCGCGCTCCAGAAGGACGCGGGTGACGCGGCCCGGGTGCGCTGGCAGATGAACGGCTTCAACCGCTCGGCCGGCGCCACCGCGAAGCCGATGACCGCCCGCAACCTCATGGGCCAGGTCGACGGCACCGGCAACCCGAAGGTGACCGACCCCGACTTCGACCGGCGGATCTTCGTCCCGGCCGGGGCCACCGGCGCCCAGGAGTGGATGGCCGGCGGCTCGTACGCGGTGGTGCGGCGCATCCGGATGCTGCTCGACGACTGGGAGAAGCTGCCGCTCGACCGGCAGGAGAAGGTGATCGGGCGCCGGAAGTCCGACGGCGCCCCGCTCACCGGCGGTACCGAGACCACCGAGCTCGACCTGAACAAGATCGGCCCGGACGGGAAGACCGTCATCCCGGACAACGCCCACTCCCGGATTTCCGCCCCCGAACAGAACGGCGGCGCGGCGATGCTGCGCCGGCCGTTCTCCTTCCACGACGGCATCGGTCCTGACGGGACGCCGGACGCCGGTCTCCTCTTCGTCTGCTGGCAGGCGGATCCGCTGCGGGGCTTCGTGCCCGTGCAGCGCAAGCTCGACCGGGGCGACGCCCTGTCCGCGTTCATCCGCCATGAGGCGAGCGGCCTCTTCGCCGTCCCCGGCGGCCCCGCCGAGGGCGAGTACGTGGGGCAGCGGCTCCTGGAGTCGTGACGCGCCGAGCGGGCCGTCCGCGCCTCCGGAGCCCATTAGGGTGACGGTATGTCCGCCACCCGGTACACGTATCTCGGCCCCGAGGGCACCTTCACGGAGGCCGCGCTGCGTACGCTGCCCGAGGCCGCGACGAGGGAACTCGTCCCCATGGTCTCGGTCCCGGCCGCGCTCGACGCCGTACGGAACGGGGAGGCCGCCGCCGCCCTCGTGCCGATCGAGAACTCGGTCGAGGGCGGGGTGACGGCGACCCTGGACGAGCTGGCCTCCGGCGAGCCGCTGATGATCTACCGCGAGGTGCTCCTTCCGATCGCCTTCGCGCTGCTCGTGCGGCCCGGGACCGCGCTGTCGGAGATCAAGACGGTGACGGGCCATCCGGTGGCGCAGCCGCAGGTCCGGAACTGGATGCGGGCGAACCTGCCCGAGGCGCTGTGGGAGTCGGCCGCGTCCAACGCGGACGGGGCCCGGCTGGTGCAGGAGGGTCGCTTCGACGCCGCCTTCGCCGGTGAGTTCGCGGCGGCGACGTACGGGCTTGAGGCGCTGGTCACCGAGATCCACGACGCGGAGAACGCCGAGACCCGGTTCGTGCTGGTGGGCAGGCCGGCCCGGCCGGCGGCCCCGACGGGCGCGGACAAGACCTCGGTGGTGCTGTGGCTGGGTGACGATCATCCGGGTGCCCTCCTCGAACTGCTCCAGGAATTCGCGGTGCGCGGGGTGAACCTGATGCTGATCCAGTCCCGGCCGACGGGGGCGGGGATCGGCAACTACTGCTTCGCCGTGGACGCCGAGGGCCATATCGCGGACCGGCGGGTGGGCGAGGCGCTGATGGGGCTCAAGCGGATCTGCCCCAAGGTGCGCTTCCTCGGCTCGTACCCGAGGGCGGGCGTCGCGGTCGAGGAGGTTCGGGCGCTGCGGCGTGGCACCTCGGACGGGGAGTTCATGGCGGCCTCCGACTGGCTGGCGAGGGCCCAGGACGGTCGGGCCTGACCCGATGGTGACGGAACGCTCCCGTCGCCGGGAGCGTTCGTCCACAGGCGCGAACCACTAGTCCTACCTGCATATTTTTCGTTTACCCACAGCGGTTATCCACAGGGACCCTTCATTACCTGGGGACAAGTCGACAGCTCACTGCGACAAGGTCGACAAATCGGCCTAGCCACACCTGACTGCGCGCCGCCTGTCCACAGCGCCGGACCGCCGCCGCCGTCAGCACTCCTGCTCGACCAACCCTTTGGAGCGAGCAATTCCCACCCAAATGAGTGCCTCAATGGGGTTTGATCACGGAATTCCCAGGCGTCGGGCCGGAAATGCCAGCGATCTGCTCCGTAGTCCACAGAACTTCCGCACAGCCTGTGGATAACTGAATGCAAGGGCCCCCGCCCCGCGCATTCCAGAGATCCCGATCAGTTCCCAATACGGGCAAAACAACACGCGTGACGTTATCCGGTGGGGGCGGGCGAACGGGCACCGGTAGCCTGGTGGGGTGATTGACCTTCGCCTGCTCCGTGAGGACCCCGACCGTGTTCGCGCCTCCCAGCGCGCCCGTGGAGAGGACGTCGCGCTCGTCGACGCCCTGCTCTCCGCCGATGAGCGGCGCAGGTCGTCCGGCGTCCGCTTCGACGAGCTCCGATCCGAGCAGAAGGCGCTCGGCAAGCTGATCCCCAGGGCCACGCCCGAGGAGCGCGCCGAGCTCCTCCAGAAGGCCGAGCAGCTCAAGACCGACGTCAAGGCCGCCGAGGCCGAGCAGAACGACGCCGACGAGACGGCCAAGCGCCTCCTGCTCCAGCTCGGGAACATCGTCCACACGGACGTGCCCGTGGGCGGCGAGGAGGACTTCGTCGTCCTGGAGACGCACGGCACCATCCGCGACTTCGCGGCCGAGGGCTTCGAGCCCAAGGACCACCTGGAGCTCGGCGAGGCGCTCGGCGCCATCGACGTGGAGCGGGGCGCCAAGGTCTCCGGCTCGCGCTTCTACTACCTGACCGGTGTCGGCGCCCTGCTTGAGCTCGCCCTGGTCAACGCGGCGATCGCCCAGGCCACCGAGGCCGGCTTCATCCCCATGCTGACCCCGGCGCTCGTCCGTCCGCGCGCCATGGAGGGCACCGGCTTCCTCGGCCAGGCCGCGGAGAACGTGTACCACCTGGAGAAGGACGACTTCTACCTCGTCGGCACGTCCGAGGTGCCCCTCGCGGCGTACCACATGGACGAGATCATCGACGCCGACAAGCTGCCGCTGCGGTACGCGGGCTTCTCGCCCTGCTTCCGCCGCGAGGCCGGCACGTACGGCAAGGACACCCGCGGCATCTTCCGCGTCCACCAGTTCGACAAGGTCGAGATGTTCTCGTACGTCGCGCCCGAGGACGCGGAGAACGAGCACAAGCGGCTCCTGGACTGGGAGAAGCAGTGGCTGACCGGTCTGGAGCTGCCGTTCCAGGTCATCGACGTCGCCACCGGTGACCTCGGCTCCTCCGCCTCCCGCAAGTTCGACTGCGAGGCGTGGATCCCGACGCAGGGCAAGTATCGCGAGCTGACCTCGGCCTCGAACTGCGACAGCTTCCAGGCCCGCCGCCTGTCCGTCCGCATGCGCGACGAGCAGGGCGGCAAGAAGACCGTGCAGCCGCTGGCCACCCTGAACGGCACGCTCTGCGCCGTACCGCGCACGATCGTGGCGATCCTGGAGAACCACCAGCTGGCCGACGGTTCGGTGCGGGTGCCGGAGGTGCTGCGGCCCTACCTCGGCGGCCGTGAGGTCCTGGAGCCGATCGCCAAGTGACCGCCTTCCCCTACCGCCTGGTCGCGACCGACCTCGACGGCACGCTGTTGCGTTCCGACGAGTCCGTCTCGGACCGTACGCGGGCCGCGCTCGCCGCCGTCACGGCGGCGGGCGCCGCGCACATCGTCGTCACCGGCCGGGCGGTGCCGTGGACCCGGCACATCCTGGACGACCTCGGCTACGAGGGGATCGCGGTCTGCGGGCAGGGCGCGCAGGTCTACCACGCGGGTGAGCACCGGCTGCTGACCTCGCTGACCCTGGACCGGCAGCTCGCGGGACTCGCGCTCTCCAAGATCGAGGCGGAGGTGGGTCCGCTGGCCCTCGCCGCGAGCCGCGACGGTCTGGAGGGCGAGGTCCTGATGGGCCCCGGCTACCGGGCCCATGAAGGACCGCTGCCGTACGTCCCGTACGACGACCCGGCGGAGCTGTGGTCGGCGCCGCTGACCAAGCTGTACATCCAGCATCCGGCGCTGACGGACGACGAGCTGACCCGGGCCGCCCGTGAGACGGTCGGCGGGCTCGTGGACGTCGTCATGGCCGGGCCCGGCATCGTGGAGATCCTCCCGCTCGGCCTCAGCAAGGCGACCGGTCTCTCGCTCGCCGCGCGCCGGCTCGGGGTGAAGGCGGCGGAGACGATCGCCTTCGGCGACATGCCGAACGACATCCCGATGTTCGGCTGGGCGGCCCACGGCGTGGCCATGGGCAACGCGCACGAGGAGCTGCGGGCGGTGGCGGACGAGGTGACGGCCTCCAACGAGGAGGACGGCATCGCGCTCGTCCTGGAGCGCCTGCTGGCCGTCTGAGCACGGCGCTCTCCGGCCCCGAGCACGGCCGGAACGCGTACGAAGGCCCGCTCCCCGGAGGAGCGGGCCTTCGCGCGCACGGCCTCGCGCGGACCTGGGTCCGCGCGCTCGAAGCGGCCGTTTCCGGGAGATCCCCCGTTTCCCCCGCACAACCAGTGTCCTCCGGGCCCCTGTTCGGGGTCGACTGGTTTTCGGGGTCGCGGTGATGCGTGCCGTGACGGCGACGGCCGCCGGCCGGAGACGCGTACCGGGTGACGAACGCGCCCACGACCTGATCGGTCGGGACGGTTCGCCACCCGGCTGGATTCCGCTGTTCGCGGGGCTTCGCTCGGCAGTCTCAGCGCGCGCCTGTCATCCGAAGCCCGTGAGAGACCTCAGAAATTGATCATGTGTCCGGCGATGCCGTGGATCGCTTCCTTCACGGCCTCGCCGAGGGTCGGGTGCGCGTGGACGTTCCGGGCGACCTCGTGGACGGTGAGGTCCCACTGCTGGGCCAGGGTCAGCTCGGGCAGCAGCTCGGTGACGTCGGGGCCGATCAGGTGGGCGCCGATGATCTCGCCGTGCGTGGCGTCCGCGATGATCTTGACGAATCCGGTGGCGTCGCCCAGACCGTGCGCCTTGCCGTTCGCGACGAAGGGGAACTTGGCGACCTTGACGTCGAAGCCCTTCTCGCGGGCCTGCGCCTCGGTCCAGCCGAAGCTGGCGATCTGCGGCTGGCAGTAGGTGGCGCGCGGGATCATCGGGTAGTCGAGCTCCATGGTCTCGGCGTCCCCGATGGTCTCGGCGGCGATGACACCCATGGCCTCGGCGGTGTGCGCGAGCATCAGCTTCGCGGTGACGTCCCCGATGGCGTAGATGTGCGGCACCGAGGTGCGGCAGCGGCCGTCGACGTCGATCGCGCCGCGCTCGGTCAGGGCGACGCCCGTCGCCTCCAGGCCGTAACCGGTGACGTTCGGGGCGAAGCCGATGGCCTGGAGGACCTTGTCGGCCTCCAGGACCTTGCTCGCGCCGTCCTTGCCGGTGACGGTGACACGGACCTGCGGGCCCGACTCGTCGATGGTCTCGACGCGGGTGGAGGTGAGGACGTCGATGCCGAGCTTGCGGTACTGCTTCGCCAGCTCCTTGGAGACCTCCTCGTCCTCCAGCGGGGCGATCCGGTCGAGGAACTCGACGATCGTGACCTTGGTGCCGTAGTTGTTGAGGACGTACGCGAACTCGATGCCGATGGCGCCGGCGCCGGCGATGATGATCGACTGCGGGGCGTCCTCGGCGAGGATCTGCTCCTCGTACGACACGACGCGCTCGCTGCGGGCGGTGCCCGGGAGCAGTCGCGGAGTGGCGCCGGTGGCGATGATGCAGTTGTCGAACTGGATCGTCTCCGAGGTGCCGTCGGACTTGGCGACCTGGAGGGTGTTCGCGTCGAGGAAGGTGCCGCGGCCGTTGAACTCGGTGATGCCGTTCTTCTTCATCAGGAAGTGGACGCCCTTGACGCGGCCGTCCGCGACCGTGCGGCTGCGGCGGTAGGCGTCGCCGTAGTCGAAGGTGACGGTGCCGTCGACCTTGATGCCGAAGGTCTTGGCCTCGTGGTTGAAGATGTGGGCGAGTTCGGCGTTGCGCAGCAGCGCCTTGGTGGGGATGCAGCCGACGTTCAGGCAGACACCGCCCCAGTACTTCTCCTCGACGACCGCGACCCGCTTGCCCAGCTGGGCGGCGCGGATGGCGGCGACGTAGCCGCCGGGGCCAGCTCCGAGTACGACGACGTCGAAGCGGTCTGACATGACTGACTCCCGAGGGTGGTGAGGGTGTTCGGTCCGCGTACGAGCCCACAGTAGTCCGGTGTTCACGGCATGGTCAGTTGTAGGATGACTGGGCAACCGGGCAAATGGAGGGCGGAACGGCATGGCACTCAGGGCGGCGGGGCGGACCTCGCTGGTGGACACGGTCGTGGAGCAGCTGCGCGCCCAGCTCGCGGACGGCGAGTGGGCGGTCGGCGACCGCGTCCCGACCGAGCACGAGCTGGCGCAGCAGCTCGGCGTGGGCCGCAACACCGTCCGCGAGGCGGTCCGGGTCCTCGTCCACGCGGGACTGCTCGAGTCCCGGCACGGCAACGGCACGTTCGTCAGGTCGACCGCTGATCCGGCGGCCGTCCTGCGCGGCGTCCGGCACGCCGGAGCCGCCGACGTCCTCGAACTCCGGGTCGCCCTGGAGGCCGAGGCCGCCCGGCTCGCGGCCGCCCGCCGGGACACCCACGACCTGCTGAGGCTCCGGGCCGCCCTCACCTCCCTGCGCGAGGAGGGCGACCGGGACGCGGACGCGGACCTCGCCTTCCACCTGGCCGTCGTCGGCGCCACGCACAACGCGGCCTTCGTCGAGGTGTACCGGTTCTTCTCCGCACAGGTCCACGAGGTCCTCGTGGAGGCCCTCGGCGACCGGGAGATGCCGCCGGTCGACATCGACGCCCACGAGGCGCTGGTGGCCGCGATCGAGGCGGCCGACCCGGACGCGGCGGAGCGGCAGGCCCGCGAGCTGCTGCGGGTGCCGATGGAGACGGTCGCGGCGCTGACGGAGCGCGCCTGATGGCCGGCGGGACACACACGGCGGAGACCCCGCCGGAGGCCCCGGTGCTCGTCGCCGCCGGGGCCGGCGTCCTGACCTCGGCCTCGGCGGCGTCGGCCCGCCGGGCCCTGCTCGCCCACCCGGCGCTGCTCCTCACCGGGATCGTGCTGGCCTCCCTGAACATGCGGGCCGCCCTCGCGAGCGTGGCGCCCCTGGTCGGTGAGATCTCCGCATCCTTCGGACTCTCCGCGACGGCCTCCTCCCTCATCACCTCGGTGCCCGTGCTGTTCCTCGGCGTGGGAGCGCTGGTCGCGCCCTGGCTGGGGCGCCGGTTCGGTGCCGAGCGCGTCCTGTTCGCGGCCCTGCTCCTGCTCGGCCTCGGCATCCTCGCGCGCGTGCTGCCGTCCGTGTACGCGCTGTACGGCGGCGGCGTCCTCGTCGGTACGGCGATCGCCCTGCTCAATGTGCTCATGCCGGGCATGATCAAGCGTGACTTCCCGGACCGGGCGGCGGCGATGACCTCGGTCTACACCGGTGCGATGATCGCCGGGGCGACGCTGGCGGCCGCGGCCGCGGTGCCGCTGGAGAAGGCACTGGGCGGTGGCTGGGAGGGTTCGCTCGCGTTCTGGTCGCTGCTCGCCGCGGTCGCCGCCCTCGCCTGGCTTCCCCAGGTGCTGATCGCCCGCGGCCGTACGGGCCATGTGGTACGGGCCGTCCCGGCCGCCGGCGCCCGCGCGGTGAGCGTCTGGCGCTCGCCGCTCGCCTGGCAGGTCACGCTCTTCATGGGGCTGCAGTCGCTGTGGTCGTACGTGCTGATCGCCTGGATGCCGACGATCTTCACCGACCACGGGATGAGCCGCTCCACGGCCGGTGTCGTCTTCGCCTTCAACAATCTGATCCAGGTGGCGGGAGCCTTCGTGGTGCCGCTGCTCGCCGGCCGGATGCGGAGCCAGCGCCCGCTGATCGTCCTTGTCACCACGCTGGTCGGGGCCGGTTACGCCGGTCTGATGGTGGCGCCCGTGGAGGGCGCCTGGCTCTGGTCGGCCGTGCTCGGCGTCGGCCAGGGCGGTGCGGTCGGTCTCGCCCTGACCCTGATCGTCCTGCGCTCCAGGGACGCGGTGACCGCGGCCCGGCTGTCCGGGATGGCCCAGACGGTCGGCTATCTGCTCGCCGCGGCCGGCCCGCCGGCGGCCGGCGCCCTCCACCAGGCCACCGGCTCCTGGACCCTGCCGATCTGCGGAGTCCTCGCCGTCTGCGCGGCGGCCCTCGCCGTGGGTCTGCTCGCGGCGCGGAACCGGACGGTCTGAGGAGCGGCGGGGAACCGGGCGGTTCCGGACGCGCGCGGAACCGGGCGGTCGGGGGCGAGGGGGATGCGGTACGGCTCGCCGGTGGGGCTCCCGGGGTGGGGGGACGACCCGCGGAGTCGTACCGCATCGGTGTTCTTCCGGTGCTACTCCTCGCCCGCCAGGGTCAGTCTGCTGAGCCTGTACCCGGCGAACCAGGTCGCCGCGACCGTGACACCCGCGAGGAGCGCCACCGCCGTCGGGAGCGCGACGTCGGAGGTGATCAGGCCGTCGCCGGTGACCTTCTGCGCGAGGGCCAGCGCCCACTGCTGCACGCTCAGGGTCCGCGCGCCGGCGATCAGGGAGCCGAAGAGGGTCTCCCACACCAGGGCGTAGACCAGGCCGATCACCACCGCGTGCCGGCTGATCGTGCCGAGCAGCAGGAACAGCGCGCTGTACGCGATGGAGGCCACCAGGGCCGCCACCGTGTAGGCCACGGCCACCTGCTGGCCGTTGCCGTTGAGGATGAACCCGGCGATGAACGTCGGCACCGCCGAGAAGACCATCGTGACCGCGATCGCCACGATCAGCTTGGTGAAGATGATCGAGGAGCGCTTCACCGGCTTGGAGAGCAGATAGACGATCGAACCGTCGTCGATCTCCGGACCGATCGCTCCCGTCCCGGCGATCACGCCGATCAGCGGAACCATCGTGGCGAGCGCGAAGCCGCCGAGGACGTCGGCCGCGGCCTGGTCGTCCGCACCGCTGAGGACGCGGATCGCCGCCGCGATGAGCAGCAGCATGCCGGGCAGCAGGAAGAGGATCAGGGCCCTGCGGCGGCCGAGGAGGGCCCGGTACGTGAGCCGGGCGACTGTGGGGTTGTACATCGGTCAGACTCCTTTCAGGCCGCGACGAGGTACGAGAAGACGGATTCGAGGGACTCGTCCGAGGGCGAGACCGTCAGGAGACGGATCCCCCGCTCGCGCGCGACCTTCGGCAGCAGCTCCGTGAACCGCCCGAAGTCCACCGCCTGCACGCGCAGACCGCCCTCACCGTGATCGACCTCGATGCCGGCCGTGGACGGGTCGGCGATCAGCGCCGCCGCGAGCGCCCGGTCGTCGCTGGAGCGGATGAGGTAGCGGTGCGGCCGGTCCGTCATCAGCCGGCGGATCTTGCGGAAGTCACCGGATGCCGCGTGGCGTCCGGCCACGATCACCTCGATGTGGGAGGCGAGCTGCTCGACCTCCTCCAGGATGTGCGAGGAGAACAGCACCGTGCGGCCGTCCGCGCCCATCCGCCGCAGCAGGTCCATCAGCTGCATGCGCTGGCGCGGGTCCATGCCGTTGAACGGCTCGTCGAGCAGGAGCACGGACGGCTCGTGGACGAGGGCCGAGGCCATCTTCACGCGCTGCCGCATGCCCTTGCTGTACGTGGAGATCTTGCGGTCCTGGGCGTACTCCATCTCGACCGTGCCGAGGGCCCGCTGGGCCTCCGCGGCACCGAGGCCCTGCAGCTCGGCGTTGGCCAGGACGAACTCGCGGCCCGTGAGGAAGTCGTACATCGCCTCCCGCTCGGGCACGACGCCGATCTCGCGGTAGACCGACTCGTTCCCCCAGATCGTCTTCCCGTCGAGGGTGACGGTGCCGGTGGAGGGGTCGAGGAAGCCGCCCATCATGTTGATCAGGGTGGACTTCCCGGCGCCGTTCGGTCCGAGGAGGCCGGTGACACCCGGGCCCACCGTCATCGTGACGTCGTTCACGGCCACGACGTTTCCGAACCAGCGGGAGACGTGGTCGATGTGGAGCGTGGTCACAGCCCGACCTTTCGGTAGCGGCGCATCAGGATGCCGTACGAGCCGGCGATGAGCGCGAGGACGACCAGCAGATGGACCACGCCGACACCGGCGCCCGGGCCGCCGAGCTCGGGGAACATGGGCGGTGCGCCGAGGAAGGCGGTCTGCACGCCGTCGATGAGGGTGATCGGCGAGAACAGGCCGAGCCACTCGATGGCCCCCGTGTTCTCCGTGGCGTAGGCGATGCCCATGAGCGTCGAGACCGCGCCGTACGAGATGGTCAGGACGCCGATCACGGCGGCGACGCCGAAGCCGCGGCGCGGGGTGAGGGCCGCCATGACCAGGCCGATGCCGCCGAAGAGCAGGGAGAGCAGCGCCACGGAGACGAGTCCCTGGCCGAACATCTTGGTCTGCTCGGCGAAGTCCATCTTGGCGAGCAGCGAGCCGATCCACATGATCAGCAACGGGACCGCCGTGAGGATGAAGAGTGCCGACGCCATCGCGCCGTACTTGGCGAGGACGTAGTCCGCACGCTCGATCGGGCGGGAGAAGTACAGCGGCACGGTCCTGAACCGGAGGTCGCGGGAGACCGACTGCGGGGCCTGCGAGGCCAGGTAGATGCCGATGACGACCTGGAGGAAGATCGCGTACTGCGTGTACTCGATCGTCAGCTTGGACTGCTTGGTGAAGACCGCGATCGCGACGAAGATCAGCGCCGGGACGCACATCACGCCGAAGAGCAGCATCGGCAGCACCTTGGACTTGGCGCTGCGGCCGAGGCCGTACGCGCCGCGCAACGACTGCGAGAACAGCGACCTGCGCGCGTACGCCCGGCCGAGGCGCGGGCCGTCGTACGACCGGTAGCCGATGTTGTGGATCTGCGTCGTGTCGGGAGCGGCCTGGGAGGGCTGGGGGATCTGGGTGCTCATCGGGCCGGCACCTCCTCGGGCTGCGGGGACGCCTCGGGCTTGAAGACCTCGGCGATGTGGTGGCGGCGCTGCTCCATGCGGACGAGACCGAGGCCGAGTCCGGCGACGGTGTCCCGCACGAGGTCGTACGTCTCCTCGCCCGGCGCTTCCAGGAGCAGGATGTGGCCGGCGCCGGGCAGGCCCTCCTCCACGCCCGCGTGGATCGTGACACCCGCCGCGGCGAGGGCGGCGCGGAGCGCCGTCGTGCCGTCGGGGTGGTCGTCGGAGTCGGTGACCTCGACCGCGAGCGTCGTGGTGGTCCGGGTGAAGTCGCTGGTGGAGCTGGAGCGGAGCAGCTTCCCGCCGTCGATGACGACGACGTGGTCGCAGGTGCGCTCCAGCTCGCCGAGGAGGTGCGAGGTGACGAGGACGGAGATGCCGAAGTCGGTCCAGACCCGGCGGATCAGTCCCAGCATCTCGTCCCGGCCGACCGGGTCGAGGCCGTTGGTCGGCTCGTCGAGGAGGACCAGCTTCGGGTCGTGGACCAGCGCCTGGGCGAGCTTCACCCGCTGCTTCATACCGGTCGAGTAGCCGCCCATCGGGCGGTACCGCTCCTCGTAGAGACCCACGTGGCGCAGGGTGTCGGCGGTCCGCTCGCGGGCGGCGGTCGGGGGCAGCCCGGACATCCGCGCCATGTGGACGACGAACTCGGTGGCCGAGACGTCGGGCGGCAGGCAGTCGTGCTCGGGCATGTATCCCACGCGCTCACGGATCTCGGCGCCGGACGTGCTGACGTCCAGGCCGAGGACCTCGGCGCGGCCCTCCGTGGCGGGGGAGAGTCCGAGCAGGATCTTGATCATGGTGGACTTGCCGGCTCCGTTGGCACCCACGAGTCCGGTCACACCGGGTCCGATGTCCAGGGAGAGCCGGTCAAGAGCGGTCACCCGGGGGAACCGCTTGCTGAGGCTTTCGGTCGCGATCACAGTCACGCTTCGACGGTAGTGGCGTGGAACACAGCGGTCGTCAGCCCAACGGCTCGATCCTTGTCCGACTACAGGAGTACAAGCCCGTAGGGGCGTCGCGACCAAAGTCTTTTCCACAGGTCGGGCCGTCGGACTTTTCCACAGCCTCGCGCCCCGACCCCTTGACGTAGCCGCCGGGCATTGTCACATTCATCGATGGCAGGTTACGGACGCGTAGTGCGATCGGGCGCTCACACAGGACGGCGGGTGGCATGGCCTCGGCAGTGACAGGGGAACTCTCCGCGGAGCTGCGGGGGTTCAGGGAAGTACAGCGGCTCTCCTACGCATGCGCGGAAGCCGTCGCGGCGCAGCTCAAACCCGGCGTGACCGAGCGCGAGGCGGCGCGGATGCAGCGGGAGTGGCTGTACGAGCGGGGGGTGCGGGACTGGTTCCACCGGCCGTTCGCCTGGTTCGGCGACCGCACCGCCTTCGTGGACTTCAAGGTCCCGCTGCAGTTCTTCCCGACGAACCGGCGCCTGGAGCCGGGGATGCCGTTCATCCTCGACATGGCACCGGTCCACAAGGGCTACACGGCCGACATCGGCTACAGCGGCTGCCTGGGGCTCGACCCCCTGCACGACAAGCTGCTCGCCGACCTCAGGGACCACCGCGAGCTGATCCTGCGCGAGGTGCGCGAGCGCCGCACGCTCCGCGAGATCTACGAGGACGTGGACCGGCTCATGGTCCGCCAGGGATACGCGAACCGGCACCGTGCCTATCCCTTCGGCGTCATCGCCCACAAGATCGACCGGGTGAAGGAGCGCCGCTGGTCCCCGACGCTCTTCGG
Organism: Streptomyces sp. NPDC058326; assembly: GCF_042879855.1. Lineage (NCBI taxonomy): Bacteria > Bacillati > Actinomycetota > Actinomycetes > Kitasatosporales > Streptomycetaceae > Streptomyces > Streptomyces sp. NPDC058326. Next base: position 55,883 of record NZ_JBHVZO010000003.1, read on the forward strand.
CTTCGGCACCCAGGCCCTCAAGGGCCTCGCGAGCGACGCCCTGCACGGCCACCGGGACGGCTGGTCGCCGCTCTGGTCGCCGTACACGTTCTCCGACCACCCGCCGAAGCCCGGCCTGTGGGCGGTCGAGCCGCACCTCGGATTCCGGGGGACGGGCGCGAAGTTCGAGGAGATCCTGGTCGTCACCGACTCCCGGGACCCCGAGCAGAGCGCGTTCTGGCTGGACGACGATCTGCCGCACGTGCGGCGCTGGAACGAGGGGACGGTCTGATGGCAGGGCGCGGCGACACGACGACGGAGCCGGCAGGATCGGCGGGGCTCAAGGGCGCGCGGGAGCGCCGGGTCAGGACCGGCGGGATCGAGCTGTGCGTGGCCGAGCTCGGCGAGACGGACCGGCCGACGGTCCTCCTCGTGCACGGCTACCCGGACTCCAAGGAGGTGTGGTCGGAGGTCGCGACCCGGCTCGCCGAGGAGTTCCACGTGGTCCTGTACGACGTCCGGGGCCACGGCCGCTCGACGGCGCCGGCCCCGCTGCGCGGCGGCTTCACCCTGGAGAAGCTGACGGACGACTTCCTCGCGGTCGCCGACGCCGTCAGCCCGGACCGGCCGGTCCACCTCGTCGGCCACGACTGGGGCTCGGTGCAGTCCTGGGAGTTCGTGACCGTCCGGCGCACCGAGGGCAGGATCGCCTCCTTCACCTCGATGTCGGGGCCGTCCCTCGACCACTTCGGGCACTGGATCAAGCAGCGGATGGCCCGGCCCACCCCGCGCCGGGTCGGCCAGCTCCTCGGCCAGGGCGCCAAATCCTGGTACGTGTACATGCTGCACACGCCCGTCCTTCCCGAGCTCGCCTGGCGCGGCCCCCTCGGCAAGCGCTGGCCGAGGATCCTGGAGCGGATGGAGAAGGTGCCGGCCGGCGACTACCCGACGCCCTCACTGCCGGGCGACGCGGCGCACGGCGCCTGGCTCTACCGGGACAACGTCCGCGCCCGGCTCCGGCGGCCGCGCCCCGACGCGTACGCGCACGCGCCCGTGCAGCTGATCACGCCGACCGGTGACGCCTTCCTCTCCGAGCGGCTCTACGACGACCTGGGCACCTGGGTGCCGGACCTGACCCGGCGCACGCTGCCCGCGAAGCACTGGGTGCCGCGCACCCGGCCGGACCAGCTGTCCGCCTGGATCGGCGCGTTCGTCCGGGCCAACGAGGAGCCGGCGACCAAGGCTCCCGGTTCCCGGACCGTCACGGCCACGGCGGCGAGGAGCGGCGTGAAGCCGGAGTACGCGGAGCGGTTCGGCGGGCAGCTGGTCCTGGTGACCGGGGCGGCCAGCGGCATAGGTCGGGCCACCGCCTTCGCCTTCGCGGAGGCCGGCGCCCGGGTCGTGGCCGTGGACCGGGACACCGAGGGAGCCGTCCGCACGGCCGGGATGGCCCGGCTGATCGGCGCCCCCGAGGCCTGGGGCGAGACCGTCGACGTCGCCGACGAGCAGGCGATGGAGAAGCTGGCGGCGAAGGTGGCGAGCGAGTACGGGACCGTCGACGTGCTGGTCAACAACGCGGGCATCGGGCTCACCGGCTCCTTCTTCGACACGACGAGCGAGGAGTGGAAGCGGGTCCTCGACGTCAACCTGTGGGGTGTGATCCACGGCTGCCGCGTCTTCGGCGCGCAGATGACCGCGCGCGGCCAGGGCGGCCACATCGTGAACACGGCGTCCGCGGCGGCCTTCCAGCCCTCCCGGGCGCTGCCCGCCTACAGCACGTCGAAGGCGGCGGTGCTGATGCTCAGCGAGTGCCTGCGCGCCGAGCTGGCCGGTCAGGGCATCGGGGTCTCCGCGATCTGCCCCGGCATCGTCAACACCAACATCACGGCGACCGCGCGGTTCGCGGGGGTCACGGACGAGGCGGAGGAGAAGCGGCGCCAGAAGAAGGCGTCGAGACTCTACGGCCTGCGGAACTACCCGCCGGAGAAGGTCGCCGACGCGATCCTGGGGGCGGTCCTGCACGACCGGGCCGTCGTGCCGGTGACCCCGGAGGCCCGGGGCGCCCACTTCCTGTCCCGCCTCAGCCCGGGAGCGCTCCGGGCCCTCGCGCGCTGGCAGCCGCCGGCCTAGTCGGACGGGGCGGGCACCGGCCGCCGCCTCGGGGCGGCGGCCGTACGATCCCTCCCAGGAGGGGCCCCGCGCTGGCGGGGTGGAGCGAGCGGTCGGCGGGAGCGGGTTTGTCCGAGCAGTCAGCACAGCCGGAGTACCGGATCGAGGACCTCGCCCATCACAGCGGGGCCACGGTCCGGACGATCCGCGCCTATCAGGACCGCGGCCTGCTGCCCCGCCCGGAGCGGCGGGGCAGGTCGAACGTGTACGGGGACGCGCACCTAGCGCGGCTCCGGCAGATCGCCGATCTCCTCGACCGGGGCTACACCCTGGCCTCGATCAAGGAGCTCCTGGAGGCCTGGGACACCGGGCGGGGGCTCGGCGGGGTGCTCGGTCTCGTCGCGGAGGTCCACGGACCGTGGACGGACGAGGAGGCGGCCCGTATCTCGCGTGCGGAGCTCGACGCCCGCTTCGGCGGCACGCCGGACGAGGAGGCCGTCCGGGAGGCCGTCGAGCTCGGCGTACTGGAGCGGATCCCGGACCGGGAGACGGAGGAGTACCTCGTCCCCAGCCCCCAGGAGCTGGCCGTGGCCGCCGAGTTGTACGCGGCGGGGGTTCCACTGGCGGCGATCACCGGCCACCTGAGGGAACTTCGCGGGCAGGTCGAACACATCGCCTCCCGGTTCCTGGAGTTCACCACCGAGTACGTCTTCGCCCGCTATCTGGAGCACCGGCCGCCGACGGACGCGGACGCGGCGGAGGCGGCGACGATGGTGCGGCGGCTGCGGCCGCTCGCCCAGCAGACCGTGGACGCCGAACTGGCGCGGGCGATGCAGTTGTTGGCCACCCGCCACCTCCAGCTCCAGCTCCAGCTGGCGCCGGACGCGCCGCGGGTGAAGGACGACGAGCCGCGCGCGGTGACCCTTCCGGCCGCGACGGTACGCGCGGTTCAGGAACTGGTCGGCCAGGAGGGCGTCGCGTCCTTCGTCACCGCCGCCACCGAACGAGAGGTGCATAAGAGGGCATTGGATGCTCTTGCTACAAGTCACTCCAGAAAGGAATGACTTACTGAATTCATCCGCAGACCAGGGCTCGTTGTCCACAGAACTGCCACGCTGCTTGTGGATAAGTCGCGTTGGCTGTGGACCAAACCTGCCCACCCGAATTCGATGGCCGGACGATGCCGGCTCCGGCATCCTGACCGGATGACCCGACACCAACCGCCGGACGAGCGCCGCACGGTGAAAGTCTCGAAGTACCTCTCCAAGCATCTGCGCCACCAGCCCGAGCGCATCGGCCTCGTTCTCGACGCCCACGGCTGGACCGGGATCGACGCGCTGCTCACCGCCGCCGCCCGGCACGGCTTCCCGATCACCCGCGAGGAACTCGACCACGTCGTCGCGACCAACGACAAGAAGCGCTTCGCCGTCGAGGGCGGCCGCATCCGCGCCAGCCAGGGCCACACCGTCGGCGTGGACCTCGGCCTGCCGGCCGCCGAACCGCCCGCGTACCTCTACCACGGTACGGTCGCCGCCCGGCTCCCCGCGATCCGGGCGGAGGGGCTGCGCCCGATGGCCCGCCACCATGTGCACCTCTCCCCCGACCGGGAGACCGCGACCCGGGTCGGCGCGCGGCGCGGCCGGCCGGTCGTGCTCAGCGTCGACGCCGGCGCCATGCACCGGGCCGGACACGTCTTCCACGTCAGCGCCAACGGGGTCTGGCTCGCCGACGCCGTCCCGCCGGAGTTCCTTCGCTTCCCGGGCTGAGCTCCTCCCGGACCGAGCCCTTCCCGGACCGACCCTTTCCCGGACCAAGCCTTCCCGGACCGAGCCCTTCCCCGACCGTCCTTCTCCCGGACCGGCCTTCCTCGCCGGGGCTATACTCGCGGCCGCATTCGACATGGTGAGAGGAAGTCCCAGTGGCGGCTCCGACTGCGCTGTACTCGGTGATCGACGGCAAGGAGACCGCCGGGGGCGGCGTCACCCACACCTCGCGGAACCCGGCGCTCCTGAGCGACGTCGTCGCCGAGGTCCGGCTGGCCGACGCGGAGACCTTCCAGGACGCCTGCGCGAGGGCCCGCGAGGCGCAGCGCGCATGGGCACGGGTCCCGGCCCCCGTACGCGGCCAGGTCGTGGGGGCCTTCGGGCGCCTCGTGCAGGAGAACAAGGAAGGCCTCGCCCGGCTGGTCACCCGCGAGGTCGGCAAGACGTACGCCGAAGCGCTCGGCGAGGTCCAGGAGATCATCGACACCTGCGAGTTCTTCCTCGGCGAGGGCAGGCGCCTGTACGGCCACACGGTGCCGTCCGAGATGCCCGACAAGCAGCTGTTCACCTTCCGGACGCCCGTCGGCGTCGCCGTCATCGTGACGGCGGGCAACTTCCCGGTCGCGGTGCCGTCCTGGTACCTGGCGCCGGCCCTGCTGTGCGGCAACGCGGTGGTGTGGAAGCCCGCCGAGTACGCCGCCGCGACCGCGCGCGCCCTGGCCGAACTCGCCTGGCGCGCGGGCGTCCCGGCCGGTGTCCTCAACCTGGTCCACGCCGACGGCGAGACCACGTTCGCCGGGCTCGACGCCGCCCTGTCCCGCGGTCTGGTGGACAAGGTCGGCTTCACGGGCTCGACGGAGGTCGGCCGGCGGATCGGCGAGCTGTGCGGCCGGCACCTGCAGACGCCGTGCCTGGAGCTCGGCGGCAAGAACCCGATGGTCATCACGCCCGACGCGGACCTCGACCTGGCCGTGCAGGCCGCCCTCTTCTCCGGCTACGGCACCGCGGGCCAGCGCTGCACCTCGCTCGGCACCGTCATCGCGCACGAGGACGTGCACGCCGAGTTCGTCCGCCGCTTCACCGAGGCGGTGCGGACCGCGCCGGTGGGCGAGCCGTCCGAGGGCGTCGTCTACGGCCCGCTGCTCGACGAGAAGTTCGCCCGCACCTACGAGACGGCGCTGAGCTGGATCGACGACCACCACACGGTGCTCGGCTCGACCGCGGTCGGCAGGATCACGGCCGAGTCGCCCAGGGAAGGCTTCGTCGGTGACCCCTCGGACGGCCTGTACTACCACCCGGTCCTCGTCGACGGGGTCCGCCCCACGGACCGGATCTTCCTGGAGGAGACCTTCGGTCCGATCGTCGGGGTGACCACGTACCGGACGCTCGACGAGGCGATCGAGCTGGCCAACACCCCGGGGTACGGACTTTCCGCCGCCGTCTGGACCAGCGACCCGGCCACCGCGTTCCGCTTCCGGCAGGGCGTCGGCGCCGGCATGGTCAGTGTCAACAACTCCACCTCGGGCGCGGAGGCCCACCTCCCGTTCGGCGGGAACGGCAAGTCCGGCAACGGCAGCCGCCAGTCCGGCGTGTGGGTGCTCGACCAGTTCACCCGCTGGCAGTCGATGAACTGGGACTTCTCCGGCTCGCTGCAGAAGGCCCAGATGGACGTGGCGACCGTCGAGGCCGACCTGACGTACCGGCTTCCGGCGGAATGGACCGACGGCGCCCGCTAGACGCCGAGGTGCCGAGGCGCCGGCGGAGGGGTCGTACCCCCTCCGCCGGCGCCTCAGCCGTGCCCCTCTCGGCGGCTCCGTCCGTCCGGGCACCCCGTCTCAGCGGCCGCCGTCCGCCCAGTGGCTCTGGACGACCGTCTGCGCATGGCCCACGGTCCAGTCCGGCAGGGCCGCCACGGCCCGCTTCGCGTCCTCCCCGGTCTTCAGGAACACCTGGTCGACCTGGATCTCGACGGGACCCGAGCGTTCCACGGTCACCGTGTGGCCGCCGAAGCGGCCGACGACGTCGATGACCGCCTCGCCGCCCTCGAAGGACCGGCCGCCGACGGAGAGGCCGGGGCCCGTCACCGTGATCCTGATCAGCTCCGCGCGGTGCGCGCCGAGGGTGACCCGGACGGGCGCGGTCGTGCCCTCCGTGTCGAAGGAGACGGTCCCCTCCGGTACGGACACCTTCCGCGCGGTGAGTGCCCCGTCGTCGGCCCGCAGCCCGGTGTCGCGCGCCACCTGGTCGACGACGCCCAGCTTCTGGGGCGTGAGGTGGTCGCGGCCTTCGAGCACGATCCGCGCGTCCCCGCCGCCGGTCCGGCCGCCGGCCTGCTCCTGGAAGAGTTCCACCAGCTTGGGGTGCGCGCTGTCGTACGGCGGGACGAGGCCGACGACGAGGAGGCCGCCGGCGGTGTACGCCGCCAGGACGAGCCAGGACCGGCGCGGCGGCCTGCCCGCGTACACCGCGAACGGCGCGAGGATCAGCGCCAGCGGAAGGGCGACCAGGACGCCCGCCACGGCGAGGACCGCGTCCAGGGGGACGGCGGTCGGCAGCCGGCCCATCATCGGGACCGCGAGCTCGAACAGGTTCCGGGTGAACTGGGCGATCAGCACGAACGACACGAAGGCGCTCACGAGCAGCGGCACCGCGCGCCAGCGGCCCGGCAGCAGCAGGAAACCGCCGACCGACACGACCAGCAGGGCGGACGCGATCCACAGCAGATAGCCGGGTCCGACGCCGAGCCACGCGGTGACCGCCGCGAGCAGGGCGACCGCCCAGGTGTTGCCGAGGAGGGCGGTACGGGCCGCCGCCGGCCGCCCGGTGGCGGCGTCCGGGGCGCGGCGCCGGCGCCTGCGCTCCAGAAGCAGCTGGGGGGCCAGCGCACCGAGGACGACGAGCGGCAGCGTCACCGCGTGGACCAGCCACGGGTGCGCGAACCAGGAGTGGGGGCCGGCGAGGGACTGGGCGACGCCGAGGACGAGGCCCGTGAGCACGGCCGCCGGGAGCCCGAGGAGCGCGGCGCCCGCCGTGGCGGCGACCCGGCCGCGCCGGACGTCCCAGACCCGGCAGGCCCGCCAGGTCAGCGCGGCCAGGGCGAGGAGGAGGGCGAGCGTGCCGGCCTTCGTGAGCAGCGGGTCGAGCGTCACCCACCAGCGCGACAGCACGTCGAAGTAGTAAGGGGCGGGCTTCCGCTCGTCCAGCTCCGCCGGCCCGGTCACGTCGGAGACGAACCGGACGGTCAGGTCGGTGATCGCCTGCGCCGAGCCTTCGCCGATCCCGGCGACCCGGTCGTTCGGCGTGTGATAGCGGTAGCCGTCCTCGAAGAGGGCGTAGTCGAGGCCCGACCAGCCCTGGGCGCGCCAGACCCGGGCGTCGGTGTCGGAGTTGATGAGCCCCGCCTGGAACAGCCACTGGCCGAGGACGGAGCCGTAGGGCCGTTCGGTGTTGCCCGCGAGCTCGATCAGCCGGCCGTCGTCCTCGCCCGCCTGGAAGAGGATGGGCAGTCCGCCGGAGCCGACGGCCTCCAGGTTCAGGAACCAGCGGACGTCCGCCGCCCACGGGTGCCGGGTGAAGGCGTCCGAGCCGGTGAGGCCGACCTCCTCGCCGCCGTTGAACAGGTAGATCACCGTGCGCTCGCGGTCCTGTCCGGCCAGCTGCCGTGCGGCCTGGAGCACCGCGCCGACGCTGATGCCGTCGTCGGCGGCGCCGGGCCCCTCCATCGCCGAGTCGACGTGGACGTTCACCAGGAGGGCGTCGTCGGACTCGCCGGGCTGGCGGGCGATCACGTTCTCGACGTCGTAGTCGATGGCCCGGTCGTGGAAGCGGTACGAGCCGGAGGCCCGCTGCCGCTCCACTTCGAGGCCCGGGATCGCCTCCAGGTCGTGGGAGACGATGTCCAGCGCCTCGGCCAGCTGCGGGCTCGCGGCGACATGCGGGCCGAGGTCCTCGAGCCGCTGGGTGGTGGCCAGTGCGGCGCGGCCGGCCTCCCGGTCGGGCGCGGGGCGGGTCGCCCAGTGCGTCAGCGCGAACGCGACGACCAGGAGCAGGCCCACGACCGCCCAGGTGCCGGCGAACCGCCCCGCGCCGATCCGGGACGTCGGGGCGCCCGCCGGCGGCGGTGCGGACAGGGGCGCGTCGACCGCGCGCGGCCGGGACTTCAGCATGCTCACCGCATGACCCTTTCCATGGTTATTCCGCCGTCTCCGGCGTCTGCCGCATCTCCCGCAGCCACGCGCGCAGTTCGCGTACGACGGTGTCCTCGTGTTCGAGCGTGAGCGCGTGCGCGGCGTCCGGGACCCGGACGAGCCGGGCCTGCGGACAGACGCGCTCGATCTCCTCTGCCATGGCCCGCATGCCGGCGGTGTCCCGGTCGCCGACCAGCACCCGCACCGGGACGTCGAGCTTCTCCAGGCGTCCGGCCGCGGGCTCGGCCTTCACGAAGTCCGGAGTGTCCTTCTGCTGCCGGTAGTTGAGCCGCAGCATGTCGGCGACCGCCTCCCGTACGGCGGCCCGCTCCGGCGCGGGTTCGCGGCCCGGTCCGTCGACGAACAGCCGTACCTCGTGGGCGATCAGCTCCTCGACCGCCCGGGCGGTGTCGGCCGCCTCGGCGGCGTCCCAGGCCTCCTCGGCCGCCTCGACGGCGTCGAACAGCGGGCGTTCGTCGTCCGCGACCGGGCCGTCGAAGCCGGAGATGTCGGGGGCGAGCAGGAACAGTCCGCGGACCCGCTCCGGACGCGCCAGGGCGAAGTCGATCGCGAGCCGCGCCCCCCGGGACTCGCCCACGAGGAACGTGGACTCGAGGCCGTAGGCGTCCAGCACGCTCGCGAGGTCGTCGATGTCGGAGAACTCGCCGTCGAGCGTCGTCGTGGACTCGCCGAAGCAGCGGCAGTCGTAGGCGATGCCGTGCATCTCGTCGGCGAGGGACTCCATCAGCGGGGTCCACATCCGGGCGTGGGCGATGCCCGAGTGGACGAGGACGGCGGAGGGGCCGGCCGGTGTGCCGTCGCTGAGGGTCCGGAGGGAACCACCGGGAACGGTGATGGTGCGCGTTTCCATGTTCATCCTTCGATCGGCTGCTGAATGCGCTGCTGCGTTCGCTGCTGATGGCAGCTGATCACGTACGCGGCGACTTCCTCCGCGTGACTCAGCAGATACATGTGGCCTCCCTGCCACATCCGGGTCGGGCAGTCGCCCTCGGACTGCTGCTCCGCCCAGGCGGCGAGGCCTTCGGCGGGCACGCCGCGGTCGTCGGTGCCGCCCAGGGCGAACACCCGGGCCGACAGCGGCTCTCCGTCGCGGTACCGGTAGCCCATCGCCATCCGGTAGTCGGCGCGGAGACCGGGCATGACGAGTTCGAGCAGGTCCGGCTGCCGGAAGAACTCCTCGGGCGCCACCCCGTGCGAACGGAGACTGGCGAGGATCTCGGCGTCCGTCGGCGCGGGCCTGACCGGCAGGGTCTGCGGAGCCGACATGCCGGACGCCACCAGACAGCGCACGGGGAGCGAGCGCCGCTGGAGCCGGCGGGCCAGTTCGAACGCGACGAGCGAGCCGAAGCTGTGCCCGAACAGGGTGGTCGGCCGCTCGTCCGGGGCGAGTTCGTCGGCCAGGGCGGCGACGAGCACCTCCATGTCCTCCACGGGCGCTTCGAGCATCCGCTGTTCGCGTGCGGGCAGGTCGGGCGCCCACAGCTCCACGTCGGAGGGGAGCCACGCGGTCCAGCTCTCGTAGATCGTCCCGTTGCCGCCCGCGTAGGGGAGGCAGACGATCCGGCTGGTTCCTTCACCGGCGCTGAGCCGTCTGAGCCAGGTCATGACGGCCGGTCAGCTCCGGACGCAGCGCGGACGCATGTCGGTCCACACCTTCTCGATGTGGTCGAGGCACTCCTCCTTGCTGCCGGACGGCCCGTCGGCCGTCCAGCCGGCCGGCAGCTCGCGGTCGCCGCGCCAGATGGAGTACTGCTCCTCGTCGTTGACCACGACGACGTACGGGGTCTCTGTGGTGGTCACGGTCATCGCGCTACCTCTTCGGGTGTGAGGGGGGTGAGGGGAGAAACGGGCTCGGTCGCCGTCGGGAGTCCGCGGACGCGGACGGCGAAGACGGCACTGATCGCGATGCAGGAGAGCGCGATCACGGCCAGGGTCGCGGCGCCGGACGTCGCTTCGAGGGCGATGCCGGCGACCAGGACGGACAGGGGTCTCAGGCTGAACGCGGCGACCTGCGCGGTCGTGGTCACCCGGCCGAGGAGCTCGTCCGGCGTGAGCCGCGCGCGCAACGTGCTGTAGAGGATCGCGGAGAGCGACTCGCCGGCGCCGGCGAGCAGGACGACTCCCAGGGCCAGCGGCAGCGACCTGGTGCCGCTCAGGACGAGCAGCGCGACGCTCCCGAGGACCGTGCCGCCGCACATGACGGCGACGGAGGCCTCCTTGATCCGTGAGGCGAGGACGGCGCCGCCGATCGCCCCGACGGCGTAGACCGCGATGATCGACCCCAGCACGCCGGGCGACCAGCCGAGGTCCTCGCGGATGAAGTACGTCGCGCAGATGATGATCGGCGAGGTGAAGAACGTGATCGCCGCCCAGTAGAGCAGCGCCGCCCGCAGCAGCCGGTGCCCGGCGATGAACCGGAAGCCCTCGAGGACCTGCCGGCGCATCGGCGCGGGCTCGTGCTCCCGCGCGCTCTGCAGAGGGCGGCGGATCAGCATCAGGGTGGCCGCCGACACCGCGAAGGTGAGCGCGTCGACCGCCAGGGTGCCGGTGCCGCCGATGCCGGTGACCAGCAGGCCGGCGAGGGCCGGCCCGACGATGTAGCCGAGCGCGTTGCCGATCGACAGCAGCGAGTTGGCCTCGCCGAGCCGGTCCCTGCCGACGAGCGAGGGCACACAGGACAGGCAGGCCGCCTCGAAGACGGCGTACAGCACACCGATCGGCACGGCGACCGCGTACAGCACCGGCAGCACCGGGAGGCCGAGCACCGCGGCCAGCGGTACCGCGGCGACGAGCAGCGCCCGCCCGATGTCGGACCAGAGCATCATCCGCCGCCGGTCGAAGCGGTCGGCCCACGCGCCCGCGGGGACGCCGATGAGCATCATGGGCAGCGCCGTCAGCATGGCGATCAGGCCCATGTGCAGACCGGAGCCGGTGAGGGCAAGGACCAGCAGCGGCAGGGCGGTCTTGCTCAGCGCGTCGCCGAGCGCCGAGGTGCCCTGGCCGCCCGCGAACAGCAGGAAGTCGCGGTCCCGCAGCAGGTTTTGGCCCGCGGGGGCGGTGGTGCTCCCGGGGGCGGCCGGGCTCACGGAGGGGGCCGTGCTCGCAGGTGTGCTCACCGTCAGGCCCAGTCGTCCCAGTCCTTGGCGCCGGTCACGTTGCGCAGACCGCCCTGGGACTTGAAGTACAGCTGCGCCAGGTAGCGCTCGGGGATGCAGGTCAGCCAGCCGAGGGCGTTGTCCTCGCCGACGATCTGGTGGCTGTACGAGATCGAGGTGTCCATGGCCTCGATGGCGTGCCAGTAGCCGCTGGGGACGTACAGCGTCTCGCCCGGGTTGAGGACGGTCTCCTCCACGACCACGTCCTTGAAGCGGGGGTGGCGCGTCAGGTCGGGCCGGCGGTAGTCGACCTGCGCCATGCCGAACTGGCGGCGGAACGGGCGCGGGTACAGCTTCTCGTGCTGGTCCGGGGAGACGAAGTAGCAGCGCTTCCGGCCGACGACCTGGCTCAGGTACGCGGCGGTCTGCATGCCGTCGCTGTGGAAGGGCGTGACGGTGCCCTTGCTGCCGACGAACATCACGGCCGCGACGCGGGAGGACACGGTCGCGCGCGGGGCGCCCTTGCCGCCGCCGCGGTTGAGGAAGGTCTTGGCGAGGTAGAGGCCGAGCAGCTTGGCCGGGTTGACCGTGCCGGTCCGCCAGTCCGCCTTGAACCGGATGTCGGCCCAGTTCGGCGCCAGGTCGGGGAGGTCGTAGTCCTCCTCAAGACCCGGGAAGTGCTCGACCATCCGGTGGACCGGGTAGGCCCGCAGGTAGAAGGCGCGACCGGGGTCGGTGTTCTTCTCGATCTCGTCGAGCAGGGCGGCCAGCTTCATCCCGCGGAAGCCGCCGACGTTGCCGAGGATCAGCTCGTTGTCGAGCCGCTGGAGGTTGGCGTGGATGTCCAGGTCGCCGAAGTGCTCGCGGAAGTAGTCGAGGTTCCAGCGCTCCATGGCCGGCCAGGAGTCCATCAGGCCGGTGATGACGGCGGGCTTGCGCTTGTACACGTACTCACGCGTGAACTCCTCGCGGGAGGGCGCGTGGATCCGGTCGATCGCGTCGGTCTTCACCGTGGCCTCGGGGAAGATCGTCCCGGCGACGGTCTCGTCCTTCTCGGTGGATTCGATGGTCATGGCGGGTCCTGTTCCTGTTCCTGGTCCTGTGGGACGGGGTGGGGGGATGGAGGGAGGCGCGGTGGGCCCGGGTCAGCGGGACAGCGCCGTGCGCAGGGCCTCGTGGATCAGCTCGCAGCCGTAGCGGAGCACCTCGGGCTCCATGGTCAGAGCGGGCAGCAGCTTGAGGACCGCCTTGTCGCGGCCGGTCGACTCGACGATCAGGCCGCGCTCGAAGCACCAGCCGACCACGGAGTCAGCGGCCTGCCGACCGCCCGCGTGGGTCAGGTCGATGCCGATCGCGTGGCCCTCGCAGCGGACCTCGACGCCGGGCAGCGGGTGGCTCTCCCAGAAGGAGCGCAGCAGCTCGGCGCCGTCGCGGGCCTGGTCGAGGAAGGTCTGGCTCCGCCACAGGTCGAGCGCGCCGCAGGCGGCGACGAACGCCAGCTGGTTGCCGCGGAAGGTGCCCGGGTGGTCACCGGCCTGCCAGGAGTCGAGGCCCTCGCGGATGAGCAGGATCGACATCGGCAGGCCGAGGCCGCCGATCGACTTCGAGACGGTGATGAGGTCGGGGACGATCCCGGCCTGCTCGAAGGAGAAGAAGCCGCCGGTACGGCCGCAGCCGGCCTGGATCTCGTCGACGATCAGCACGATGCCGTACCGGTCGCAGATGTCCCGGAGCCGCCGCAGGTCCGCGTCGGGGATGCGGTAGACGCCGCCCTCCATCTGGACGACTTCGAGAATCACGGCCGCGGGGACGTCGACCCCGGAGAGGTCGTCGCCGAGGTACTGCTCCAGAAGGTCCATCGTCGGGAACGGGCCGCGCGGGCCGATCGGGAACGGCAGGTGGGTGACGTCGCCGAGGTGCGTCCCGGCCACCTTGCGCAGCGACAGGTCGGCGGTCGCGGCGAGGCTGCCGCGGCTGACGCCGTGGTAGGCGCCGGAGAAGGCGATGACCTGGGTCCTGCCGGTGTGCTTGCGGGCCAGCTTCAGCGCCGCCTCGACGGCGTCGGTGCCGGTGCTGCCGCAGAACTGGACCCGGTGGTTCAGGCCGCGCGGCTCCAGGATCTCCCGGGCGAAGCGGTCGAGGAACTCACGCTTGGCCGCCGTGTGGAAGTCGAGCGCGTGCAGCAGTCCGTCGCCCTCCAGGTGGGCGACGACCTGGCGCTTGATGTGCTCGTGGTTGTGGCCGTAGTTGAGGGCCCCCGCGCCGGAGAAGAAGTCGACGTACTGCGTGCCGTCCTCGGCGATCAGCGTGGTGCCGCGGGCCGAGGCGAGGAGCACGGGGAACGCGCGGCAGTAGGACCGGACGGCGGACTCCCGCGCCTCGAACACCTGGGTTTCGAGCACCCGGGCGGAGGCGGCTTCGAGCAGCTGGGGGGACGTGGTCTCGAACGCCTCGGTGGACGTCGTCAGATCTGCCAGGACCGTCATCGGGGGTCTCCAATCGGGAGGGGGGAGGTCGGGAGTACCTGGCCGACGGTGGCGGCAGGCGTACGGGCCACGGCGGCGAGCAGCGCGAGGTAGTCGTCGAGCAGCAGCCGTGCTTCGGCGTCGGTGACGCGGTCGCCGTAGTACGAGAGGGCGATACGGGGTTCGGCGTCGTCGGTGACGTCCAGGCGGAGGGCGTACTCGGTCTGGTTGCGGGTGCCGTCGCTCTCGGCGCCCCGCCGCACGCTCGCGGACTGCTGGGCGCGCAGTGCCGAGGACACCGGGTAGTTGGCGACGACGACGACCGAGTCGAACAGCGGTCCTTCGCCGGCGCCCATCCGCTGGAGGGTGCCGGTGGGCACCGAGGTGTGCTCGGCGCCCTCGACGCGGGCCAGCTGGAAGCGGTCGAACAGCGCGGTCAGGGTCTCGTCCCTGTCGACCTCCACCCGGACGGGCAGGGCGGCGATGAACAGGCCGACCGCGCGTTCCAGGCCGTCGACCGCCCGGTCACGGCCCGCCGAGACCACGCCGACCGTGACGTCGGAGCGATCGAGGCGTGCGGCGGCGAGCAGGGCCCAGCCCGCGCAGGCCAGCGTCGAGAAGGTGTGCCCGTCCCCGGCGGCCCGTGCGCGCAGGGCCTCGGCGACGGCCGGGTCCACCCGGTCGGCCACCCGGCTGAAGCGGGAAGAACCGAGCCGGCCCGGCTCGGCGGCGAGGCGGGACGGGAGCGCCCCGGCCAGCCGGTCCCGCCAGAAGGCGCTGTCGGCCTCGGGGTCGGTGTCCTCGGCGGCGTCGAGCGCGGGGACCGGCGGGAGGCCGGCGTCACGGCCTTCGAGGGCGGCGAGATAGAGCGCGAGGAGCTCGTCGAGGAGCACCAGGTTCGACCAGCCGTCGGCCAGGAGGTAGCTCTGGATCTGGCCGAGCCACCAGGTGGACGGGCCGCGCACCAGCCACACCCGCCACAGGGGCGGCTCGGACACGTCGAAGGGTGTGGCGCGTTCGGCTTCGAGGAGGGCGATCAGCTCGTCGGCGACCGCGTCCGGGGCGTGGTCGCTCCAGTCGAGGACCTCGATGACGGGGGCGAGCCGGTCGGCGACGACCGGCGTCCAGGTGCCCTCGCCGTCGCGCCGGAAGCCGGTGCGGAGGGCGGGGTGGCGGTCGGTGAGCCGGTGCCAGGCGTCCCGGAAGAGGTCGGGGTCGATCGCGAAGGGCAGCTCCGTCGTGGACTGCATCTGGTACAGGCCCGGCACCCAGGCGCTCTCCAGGACGTCGAGCATGTGGTGCTGGCCGGGCGTCACCGCGGGCTCGCCGGTCCTCGTCCGGCCCGCCGCGGCGGTGGTGGCCGAGGAGGAGGCCGGAGAGGCCTCGCCCTCGTCGACCGCCTTCGCGAGCGCCTCGATCGTCTGGTGGGCGAACACCATGCGCGGTGTCATCTCGATGCCCGCGCGGCGGGCGGCGCTCACCATGCGGATGACGGCGATGGAGTTGCCGCCGAGGGTGAAGAACCCGAGGTCGACGGGGACGTCCTCGCGGCCGAGCGCCTCGCGCCACAGCGTCACCAGGGCCCGCTCGGTGGCGGTGGCCGCGGCGCGCCCGGTGAGGACGGCGGCCGTGGGCGCCGGCAGCTCGCGCCGGTTGACCTTGCCGTTGTGGGTCAGCGGGAAGGACTCCATGCGCACGAAGGAGGCGGGCACCATGTGCTGGGGCAGCCGCGCCGACAGCTGCCGCTTGAGCTCGGCGTCGTCGGGGACCTCGCCGCCCGGGGGCGCCACCAGATAGGCCACCAGGGTCTTCGCGCCGTCGCGCGGGCCGTGCGCCGCGACCAGGCAGGAGCCGCCGCCGAGCACCTCCCGCAGGGCGGCCTCGATCTCGCCGGTCTCGACCCGGTAGCCGTTGATCTTGATCTGGAAGTCGATGCGCCCGAGGAGTTCGAGGTCACCGTCCGGCATCCAGCGGGCGCGGTCGCCCGTGCGGTACATCCGGGCCCCGGGCACCGGGCTGAACGGGTCGGGAAGGAAGCGCTCACCGGTCAGCCGGGCCCGGTTGTGGTAGCCCCAGCCGACCCCGACGCCGCCGAGGTACAGCTCGCCGGCCACGCCCACGGGCAGCGGCGAGAGCGCCGCGTCGAGGACGTAGGAGGTCTGGTTGGCCATCGGGGCGCCGTACGGGATGCTGCGCTGCTCCGGCAGGACCTCGCCGATCAGGTGGATCGTCGAGTCCATGGAGACCTCGGTGGCGCCGCCCATGCTGACCAGCTGCGCCGAGGGGATCAGCTGCGCGGCGCCCCGCTGCGGGAGCGCCAGCGGGATCCAGTCGCCGCCGAGCAGCACCAGCCGGATCGGCAGCCGGTCCCCGCCGCGTATCTCGCACTCCTCGACGAGGAGCCCGAACAGCGCCGGTACCGAGTGCCACACGGTGACGGACTCGCGCTCGATCGTCTCGATCCAGCGGTGCGGGGAGCGCTCGTCCTCGGGGGCGGGGAACACCACGGTCGCACCGGCCATGAGCGTGCCGAACACGTCGTACGCGCTCATGTCGAAGGCCAGCGCCGAGACGCCGAAGACCTTGTCGCCGGGGCCGACGAGGAAGCGCCGGTTGAAGTCGGTGAAGTTGTTGACGCGGCCCCGGTGGTCGAGCAGCACGCCCTTGGGCAGGCCGGTCGAGCCCGAGGTGTAGATCAGGTACAGCAGGTCGTCCGGGCGGACGTCGCACGCGGGCCGGGTCGCGGGGCGGGAGGCGGCGGAGGCGGGGTCGACGGCCGTGACGCCGTCGCCCGTGAGCCGCTCGTCACGGGTGACGACCAGGCGGGCGCCGGAGTCTTCCAGCATCCACTGGAGGCGCTCGGCCGGGTAGCCGGGGTCGAGCGGGACGTAGCCCGCGCCCGTCTTGGCGATGGCGAGCTGGGCGACGACCAGGTCGACGCCGCGCTCCAGGCAGACGCCGACGCGCTGGTGGCGGCCGCAGCCCTCCGCGAGGAGCAGATGGGCGAGCCGGTTGGCGCGGGCGTCGAGCTCGGCATAGCTGACGGCCTCGTCGCCGCAGGTGACGGCGGGGGCGTCGGGCTCCAGGTCGGCCCACTGCTCGAACAGTCCGTGCGCGGTGGCGTGGGCGGGGTACTCCTCGCCCGTACGGTTCCATTCGTCGACGACCAGCTCCCGCTCGGCCGGGGTGAGCAGATCGGCGTTGTCGACGTGGACGTCCGGGGTCTCGCACAGACCGGTGAGCAGTCGGCGGTAGTGGCCGAGGAGACGCTCGGCTGCGGCGGTGTCCAGCACCGACTCGTCGAACTCGAGCGACACCATGACCTCGTCGTCCGTCACCGCGCAGGACAGGTCGAGGGGGAACTTGGCGGTGCCGGAGTGCAGATGGGTGGGGGTCAGGGACAGGTCGCGCAGCCGCATCTCGTGGCCGGGGCCGTTGTTGAAGACGAACATGGCCTCGAACAGCGGGCTCTCGGCCAGGGTGCGCTGCGGGGCGACCTTGTCGACGAGCACGTCGAACGGGATCTGGTGGTCCTGTGCCCACAGCGACTCGCGGGTGATGCCGGCGAGGACGTCAGCGAGGCTGCCGCCGCCGGCGGACAGGTCGGCGACCACCGGGACGGTGTTCGCGAAGTAGCCGACGAGGCGCTCGGTCTGCCGGTTCCGGTTGGCCATGACCGTGCCGACGGCGAACCGGGAGGTGCCCGTGTACCGGTTGAGCAGCACCGCGAACGCGGTCAGCATCACGTTGAACACGGTCGTACGGTGCGCCTCCGCGGTGCGCTGGAGCTCGCGGCCGAACTGACCGTCCCACTGGCAGCGGATGCGCCGGCCGGTACGGGCCGTCCCGCGGTCGCCGTTCGGCGAGAGGCCCAGCGGCTGGGCCCAGGCCAGCTGCTCACGCCACTGCGCGACCAGCCGGCCGAAGTCCTCGGGCTCCTGGGCCCGCTCGTGGGCCGCCGCGTCGGCGTAGTCGACGCCGAGCGCGGGCAGCCGGGGCGAACGGCCCTCGCGGGCCGCGTCGTACAGCTCGGCGAGGTCCTCCAGGAGGACGCCCACCGACCAGGCGTCGGTCGCGATGTGGTGCACGACCAGTGCGAGGAGATGGTCGTCGGCGGCGATCCGGAACAGCCGTCCGTGCATCACGGGGCCGTCCTTCAGGTCGATCGGCCGGGCCGCCTCGCGCTGCGCGGCGGCCATCGCGGCCTCCTCGCTCCCGGTCTCCTCGACCGGCAGTGCCACCGGACCGGCCGCCAGGACCACCTGTTCGAGACCGCCGTCCGGGCGCTGCCGGTAGACGGTGCGCAGGACGGAGTGGCGGGCGGCGAGCCCGTCGAGCGCGGCCCGCAGCGCGGTGACGTCGAGCGCGCCGCGCAGCCGTACCCCGTAGGGGACGTTGTACAGCGGCCGGCCGTCCGCGAGGGACTCGGCGACCCACAGCTGCTCCTGGCCGCGGGAGAGGACGGCGGGCACGGCGGGGTCGCGGCGGCGGATGGTGCGCGCCGAGGCCCGCTGCCTGCCGCGGGCCAGCAGCAGTGAGGCCATCAGCTCCCGCTTGGCCGCGGACAGACCCTCGAAGGTCTCCCGCTCGGTGGCGGCTTCCCTGATCATGCGTCCCTCTCCTCGCCGGCCGCGAGCAGCTCGCGCGCCTGGTCGTCGGTGACTCTGTCGAGCAGCACCTCGAGTTCGAGGAGCTCGGCCTCGCTCAGTCCGGCCAGCTGGAGTTCCTCCAGGGCCTGTGCGACACCGCGCACGGTGGGCTGCTCGAAGACCGCGCGCAGCGGCAGTTCGATATCGGTCCGCGCGGCCAGTTCGGCCACCAGACGGGTGGCAAGCAGCGAGTGGCCGCCCAGGGTGAAGAAGTCGTCGAGCGCGCCGACGGCCGGGGTGCCGAGCAGTTCCTCGAACACCGAGGCCACGAGCCGTTCCGTCGGCCCCGACAGCTCCTCGAAGCGCCGGCGGACCCGCTCGACGGTCATGTCGTCCCGCTGGAGCGCGGTCCTGTCGACCTTGCCGTTCGGGGTGCGCGGCAGCCGGTCGGCGAAGACGTAGCCGGTGGGGACCATGTAGCGCGGCAGGCGGGTGCCGAGCGCGGCGGCCAGGACGGCCGGGTCGCGTTCGGCGCCGGCCACGCAGGCCACCAGGGTGGGTTCGCCGTCGCAGTCGCGCCGGACGACGGCGGCCTCCCGTACGGCGGGGAGCTCGCACAGCGCCGTCTCGACCTCGCCGGCCTCGATGCGGAAGCCGCGGATCTTCAGCTGGTCGTCGAGCCGTCCGAGGAACTCCAGCCGGCCGTCTCCGTGCAGCCTCACCCGGTCGCCGGTGCGGTAGAGCCGTGCGCCGGGGTCCGTGGCGTACGGGTCGGGGACGAACCGTTCCGCGGTGGCCCTCGGGTCACCGAGGTAGCCGCGGCCGACCACCGGGCCGCCGATGGCGAGCTCGCCCGGCACGCCGAACGGCACCCGCCGCCCTCCCGCGTCGAGGACGTGGGAGGTCACGCCGGCGACGGGACGGCCGAGCGGCACCGCCCGGTCGGTCGGCGGCGGGGTCGTGAGCACCGCGAGGTGGGTGTCGTCCGAGCACTCGGCGGGGCCGTAGGCGTTGACCATCGGGATCCCGGGGAAGCGGCGCAGCCAGTCCGCCGCGAGGTCCGGCGGCAGGGCCTCCCCGGTGGCGATCAGGAAGCGCAGGCTCGCCAGATCACCGTCCCCGGCGTGGTCGAGCAGGGCTCTGATCATGCCGGGCACCAGCTGGAGCACGCTGACCCGGCGCCGCCGGACGAGGGCGATCAGTGCCTCGGCGTCCCGGCTGGTGGCGTCGTCGCTGACCACGGTGGTCGCGCCGCGCATCACCGCGACGAGCATCTGCCAGACCGAGATGTCGAACGACTGGGAGGCGGTCTGGGCGATGACGTCGCCCGAGGACAGCTCCAGGTCGTGGGCCATCAGCTCCAGGTGGTTGAGCAGTCCGGCCTGTTCGATCTCCACGCCCTTCGGCTCACCGGTCGTACCGGAGGTGAAGATGACGTAGGCGCGCCGGGCGGGGTGCGCTCCCCGCGGGTCGAGCGGACGGTCCGAGACGGAGTCGTCGAGGACGAGGCGGGTGCCCCGGGCCTCGCCGAGCAGGGCGGCGACACGGGCCGACCGCTCGTCGTCGGTGACCGCGACGACCTCGCCGAGCCGGTCCAGGACGGAGGCCATCCGCCGGTCCGGTACGGCGGGGCTGACCGGCACGTAGGTGGCGCCGGCCGCGTCGCAGGCGAGGGCGGCGGCGATGTGCGCGGCCGAGCGGTCCGCGCACACCACCACGGCCGGTTCGGGGCCGGAAGCCGCCGTCGTGAGCCGTTCGGCGAGCGCCGCGACCCGGTCGCGCAGTTCGCGGTACGTCCAGACGGTGTCGCCCTCGACGACGGCGGGGGCGTCCGGGGTCCGCCGCGCCCAGTGCGCGAGGGCCTCGGTCGTGGTCATCGGCGTGAAGGCCGGCGGTCCCGCGCTCAGGGCGTCCTGGGCCGCGGCCTCCGTCTCCGGGCGGAGTTCGAGGTCGGCCACGGTCCGCTCCGGGCCGGCGGCGATGCTGCCGAGCAGGGCCTCGAAGTGGTCGAGGAGCGTCCGGCCGGTCTCCTCGTCGAAGAGGTCGGCGTTGAGCTCCAGGGTGGCGTGCAGGCCGTCCTTCTCCTCGGCCAGGTCGAGGCTGAGGTCGAACTTGGCGGTACCGGCCGGGGCGTGCAGCCGCTCCAGCCTGAGGTCGCCGAGGTCGATCTCCGAGTAGGGCGCGTTGTGCAGGGTGAACATGACCTGGAACAGCGGGCTGGTGCTCAGGTCCCGGCTCGGCTGGAGGGCGTCCACCACGCGGTCGAAGGGGACGTCCTGGTTGGCGTAGGCGGCCAGGGTGGTGGCCCGGACGCGTTCGAGGAGCTCGGTGAACGTCTCCTCGGAGGAGAGCGTGTTGCGGAAGACGATCGTGTTCACGAAGAACCCGACCACGTCCTCGATCTCGACCGAGCGGGTCCCCACCGGGGTGGCGACCGCGATGTCGGCGGCGCCGCTGTAGCGGTGCAGTTGGCAGTTGAACGCCGCGAGCAGCGTCATGAACAGGGTCGCGTTGTGCTCGCGGCCCACCTGCCGTACCCCGCCGACGAGTTCGGCGTCGAGCACCCGGCGGACCGTCAGGCCCCGGTTGGTCATCGCCGCGGGCCTCGGCCGCTGCGCCGGGAACTCCAGGACGGGCGCCGGCTTCGCCAGCGTCTCGCACCAGAAGTCCAGCTGCGCCTGGTGGTCGCCGCCCTCGACGCGGTCGCGCTGCCAGCTCGACCAGTCGGCGTACTGCACCTCCAGATCCGGCAGGGGGGAGGCGGTGCCCTGACGGCGTGCCTGGTACAGGGCCGCGAAGTCACGGACCACGATCTGCAGGCCCCAGCCGTCGGCGACGACGTGGTGCACGGTGAGGACGAAGACGTGGTCCTCGTCGGAGAGCCGGATCAGGGTCGCCTGCTCCAGCGGGGCCTCCGCCAGGTCGAAGCGGTGCCGCGCGGCCTCGTCGACGAGCTCCGGCCAGCGCCGCTCGGCCGTCTCCGCCGGCTCGCCGCTCAGGTCGACGAGCGTGAGCGGCATGGTGACCTCACCGGCCGGCTCGACGATCTGGCTGACCCGGCCGCCGTCCATGACGAGCCGGGTGCGCAGCACCTCGTGCCGGGCGACCAGCTCGTCCAGGGTGGCGGCGAGGGCGTCGGTGTCGAGCGGGCCGCGCATACGGACGACGGTGGGGCTGTTGTAGGCCCCGGTGTCGCCCTCCAGCTGGTCGAGGAACCAGAGCCGTTCCTGGCCGTAGGAGGCGGGCAGCGGGCCGGTGCGGGGCAGGGCGACGACGGGCTCGGTGGTGCTCGCGCCGCCGGCGACGCCGTCGATGTGCGCGGCGAGGTCCCGTACGGTCTGCTTCTCGAAGAGCGTCCGCAGCGCGATGTCGCAGCCGAACACCCGGCGGATCCGCGACACGACCTGGGTGGCCATGAGGGAGTGCCCGCCGAGGTTGAAGAAGTTGTCCTCGGGGCCCACCCTGGGCGCGCCGAGCACCTCCTGCCACAGGCCGGCCACCAGTTCCTCGGTGGGGGACAGCGGCGCGCGCGGGCCGTCCTCGTGGGCGCCGCTCGCCGAGGAGGGCTCGGGCAGCGCCGCCCGGTCGATCTTGCGGTTCGGGGTCAGCGGGAAGGCGTCGAGGGCGACGACGAACGCCGGGACCATGTAGTCGGGGAGCTGCCCGCGGACGAAGGCCTTCACCTCGTTGCCGACGGCCCTGGTGCCGGGGCGCGACACCACGTAGGCGACGAGGGCGTTCTCGCCGCTCGCGTCGGTACGCGCCATGACCAGGGCGTCCTGGACATCCGGCGCGGCGCAGATCACGTGCTGCACCTCGTCGGTCTCGACGCGGTAGCCGCGGATCTTGACCTGGTTGTCGGCGCGGCCGAGCGGGGTGACGGAGCCGTCGGGCAGATGGCGGCCGAGGTCACCGGTGCGGTACATGCGGTCGCCGTCGGAGTCG
The DNA here is from genome assembly GCF_042879855.1 of Streptomyces sp. NPDC058326. Classification (NCBI taxonomy): domain Bacteria; kingdom Bacillati; phylum Actinomycetota; class Actinomycetes; order Kitasatosporales; family Streptomycetaceae; genus Streptomyces; species Streptomyces sp. NPDC058326. Next base: position 78,036 of record NZ_JBHVZO010000003.1, read on the forward strand.
CCGAACGGGTTGCGCACGAACTTGGCGGCGGTGAGCTGCTCGTCGTGGGCGTAACCGAGCGAGAGGTGCGGGGAGCGGATGACGATCTCTCCCGGCTCGCCGACACCGGCCTGCCGGCCTGCCTCGTCGAGGACGAGGAGCTGGACGTCCTTCATCCCGCGGCCGAGGGGGTACGTGACCCCCGGGTCGGTGTCGGCGACACCGTCGGCCGCCGGCACCACGTGGTAGCCGACCGCGCGCTGCGTCTCGGTCGAGCCGTACAGGTTGACGCAGGTCGCCGAGCCCGCCATCCGGGTGATGGCCCGTACGTCACGGCTGGTCAGCGTGTCTCCGAGGAAGAACACCCGCTCCAGGAGCGGCAGCGTGCCCGGAGCCACCGACAGCTGGTCGAAGAGCCGCGCCATCGGGGGCGTCATGTGGCTGACCGAGACCTGCGCGGTGCGGAACCACTGCGCGAGCCGGCCCGGGGTCTCCACGTCGAGGCGGTCGGGCACACAGATCGTGGCGCCCGTGACCAGCGGCGTGAACACCTCACGGTGCAGCGGGTCGTGGCTGATGCCGGAGAGCAGGCTGTAGCGGTCGGTCTCGCGCAGCCCGAACGTCTCCACCATCCACGGCACGAAGTGGGTCAGGGACCCGTGCCCGCCCCTGATGCCCTTCGGCTTGCCGGTGGAACCCGAGGTGAACGCGATGTACGCGCAGTCCCCCGGCCCCACCTCGACCGCGGCGGCCGGCTCCGCGCCCTGCGGCACCAGGTGCCGGGCGTCCGCCAGCCTCGACGGCAGTTCGAAGCGGCAGCGCAGCGACGCCTCCTGGAGCGCGGTGTCCACCGCGAGCGGCACGGCCCCCGCGCCCTCCAGCTGGAGGAAGGCGCTCGGGCGGGCCACCGCGAGACAGTCGGCGATGCGGTCCGCCGGATAGCTCGGGTCGAGGATGGCGAACGAGGCGCCGGCGCGCAGCACCGACAGGATCGCCCAGACCAGCGAGGCACTGCGCTCGCCGTAGATGGCGACCACATCGCCCTTGGCGACGCCCTGCTGGTTCAGGAGCCCCGACATGGCGGCCGTCGCCCAGGCCAGGTCGCCGTAGGTGAGCTCCTGGCCCGGCTCGCTGATCGCGATCCGCCCCGGCTCACGGGCGGCCCGCCGCTCGAACTGCTCGACCACCGACCCGTACCAGGTCGTGTCGAGCGGCGCGGCCGGGTCGGGCAGCGCCCGGCGGGCCAGCGGAGTGTCCAGCCGCAGCGAGTCGATGGGGCTGCCGCTGTCCGCGACCGCCTGCTCGATGACCCTGATCCACTGGGCGAGCAGCTCGTCCACCGTCGCCTCGTCGAAGCGGTCGGCGGCGTACATCAGGTCGAGCGAGAGACCGTCCCGCGCGGGGTCGACGTAGAAGGTCAGGTCGAACTTCGCGCCCAGGTCGGGGACGGCGAAGGTGTCGACCGTGAGTCCCGGGAGCTCGGCCCGGTGCGGCGGGATGTTCAGCAGGTTCAGATAGACCTGGAACAGCGGTGTGGTGCTCAGGTCCCGCTCGGGGGCGAGCGTGCCGACCAGCGTCTCGAACGGCACGTCCTGGTGCTCGTACGCGTCGAGCGTGGTGGTCCTGACCCGGTCGAGGAGCTCGGCGAAGGTCGGGTCGCCCGACAGGTCGGCCCGCAGCACCAGCGAGTTGATGAAGAAGCCGATGAGGTCCTCCACCTCGCGGTGCCGGCGGCCCGCGATGGGCACGCCGATCGCGAAGTCCCGCTGGCCCGCGAGGCGCCCGAGGGTGAGCTGGAGGGTCGCCGCGAGCACCATGAACAGCGTGGCCCCGGACTCGGCGGCGAGCCGCTCCATCGCCTCGCGCAGCTCCGGCGTGACGGTCGCCCGCACCCGGTGGCCCCCGGAGGCCGCGGGCTCGGAGGCGCCGCGCGAGACCGGCAGGGTGAGCGCCGGCAGCGCGTCGAGCTGCTCGCTCCAGTACGCCACGGAGGCGTCGAGGCCGCCCGAGTCGAGCTGGTGGCGCTGCCAGCGGGAGAACTGCTCGTAGGTGACCTGCAGCGGGGGCAGCGGGGCGGCCGGCTCGTGGCCGGTCTCCTCGGCGTAGAAGTGCGTGAGGTCCCTCTTGAGGATCTCCATCGACCAGCCGTCGCCGACGATGTGGTGCAGCGTCAGGACGAGGACGGCGTCGTCGTCACCGAGCCGGAGCAGCCGGACCCGGAGCAGCGGGCCGGTCGCCAGGTCCATCGGCTCCGCCGCCTCGCGTGCCACCAGGGCGAGGGCCTCGGAGACCCGCTCCTCGGCGGTCACACCGGTCAGCTCGGTGACCGACAGCGTGACGTCGGCGCGCTCCCGGACGGTCTGCGTCAGCGTGCCCTCGTGGTGGGCGACCGCCGTGCGCAGTGTGGTGTGCCGGTCCACGAGGCGGGTGACGGCCCGCTGGAGGGCGGCCTCGTCGAGCCCGCCGGTGAGCCGGATCGCGCCGGCCAGGTGGTAGCGGCCCGTGGAGGTGTTCCGGCCGGAGCCGTTCTCGATCTCCTCCAGGAGCCACAGCCGCTCCTGCATCACCGACAGCGGCGCGTCGCCGCCGCCGGAGGGGTGGGACGCGATCCCGCCGGAGGTGTCCCGGGCGGCCGCGGCGTCGCACAGCGCGGCGTAATCGCGGAGCACGGGCGCCTCGAACAGGGCCCGCAGCGGGACCTCGCGGCCCAGCTCCTCGCTCACCTGCGAGGTGATCACGGTCGCGAGCAGGGAGTGGCCGCCGACGGTGAAGAAGTCGTCGCCCGCGCCGACCACGTCGACGCCGAGGACCTGCGCCCAGACCCGGGCGACGGTCCGCTCGGTCTCCGTCTCCGGTTCGGCGAAGTCGGTGTGCGCGAAGTCGGCGCGGCGCGGGCGGCCGAGGCGGTTCGGGTCGATCTTGCCGCCGGGCAGCCGCGGCAGCTCACCGCGGACCACGAAGGCGGCCGGGACCATGTGCGGCGGCAGACCGTCCGCGCACAGCTTCGCGAGCGCCCGCGGGGTCAGTTCCGGGTCCGCGGACTCGACATGGGCCACGAGGACCCCGTCGACGCCCCGCACCACGGCCTGGGTCACGCCGTCCACGGCCAGCAGCACCGACTCGATCTCGGCCGGCTCGATCCGGTAGCCGCGCAGCTTGATCTGGCTGTCCCGACGGCCGCGGTAGTCCAGGGTCCCGTCGGCGCGCAGCCGGACGAGGTCGCCCGTGCGGTACATCCGGGCGCCGGGGTCGGCGGAGAACGGGTCGGGCAGGAAGTGGGCGGCGGTCAGACCGGGCCGGCCGTGGTAGCCGAGGGCCAGGCCCGCGCCGCCGACGTACAGCTCGCCGACCGCGCCGGCGACCACCGGCCGCAGCTCGGCATCGAGGACGTACGCCGTCCCGCCCGGCAGCACCGCGCCGAGCGAGGCGGGGCGCCCCGGCTCGCAGGCGGCGGCCGTGATGACGACGGTGCACTCGGTGGGGCCGTACGCGTTGACGAAGCGCCGGCCCGGCTGCCACTGCTCGACGAGCTCGGCGCGGCAGGCCTCACCGCCCGACACCAGGGTGGTGAGCAGCGGCAGTTCCCGTACGGGCAGGGACGCGATCACCGACGGCGGCAGCAGGCACACGGTGATCGCGCGCTCGGCGAGGACGTCGGCGAGGGCCTCGCCGACCAGGGCGTGGTCACGGCTCGCGACGACCAGGGTGCCGCCCGCGGCGAGCGTGGAGAAGATCTCCCAGACGGAGGCGTCGAAGCTGAGGCTCGCGAACTGGAGCATGCGCGCGTCGGCGTCGATCCCGAAGACCCGCGCCTGGGTGGCCGTGAGGTTGGCGAGCGCGCGGTGGGAGACGAGCACGCCCTTGGGCCGGCCGGTGGAGCCCGAGGTGTACAGGAGGTACGCGGGCGCGTCCGGGTCCGCCTGCGGCAGCGCGACCGTCTCGTCGGGCGTCTCGCGCAGCGCCTCCTCCACGAGGTCGCGGGTCACCAGACCGCGCGCCCCCGAGTCGGCCAGCATGAACTCCTTGCGCTCCGCCGGGTAGGCGGGGTCGACCGGCAGGTACGCCGCTCCGCAGCGCTGCGCCGCGAGGACGGCGACGACCGCCTCGACGGACGGCTCGACCGCCACGGCGACGACGTCCCCGGGACGTACGGCGAAGGTCCGGGCGATCACCCGGGCGACCCGGTCGACCCGGGTGCGCAGCTCGCCGTAGGTCAGCGCGCTGTCCGCGCCCTCCAGGGCGAGGGCGTCCGGGCGGCTTTCGGCCACCCGCTCGAACTGCGCCCAGAAGGTGTCGGGACGCTGTCCGTCCTCCGCCTCGGCCGGCCAGCGGTCCAGGGCCGACACCGCCGAGGGGGTCTCGACGCGCTCGTCGGGCCGCCGCGCCATCGCGCGGGCCGTCTCGCCGAACAGCCGGGCGACGAGCCGCGCGGTCTCGGGCCGGAACAGGTCCGAGTTGAACTCCAGCCAGCCCGTCAGCGGGCCGCCGTCGTCGGTGATCTCGAAGGTCAGGTCGGTCTTGGCGGTGCCGGTGTACAGCGGCGCCGTCTCGACCCGCAGACCGGGCAGGGCCGGTGCGGGCAGCGCGCCGCTGCGGACGTCGAGGATCGCCTGGAAGAGCGGGCTGCGGCTGGGGTCGCGGTCCTGGCCGCTCGCCTCCACGATCGCGGAGAACGGGACCCAGTGGTACGGCATCGCCTCGAGCGTGGTGGCCCGGACACGGTCGACGAGGTCGCGGCCCGTGGCACCGGCCGGCGCCTCGAAGCAGAGCGGGACGGTGTTCACGAAGAAGCCGACGACATCGTCGTACGCGCCGTCCCCGGTGCGGTTGGCGTCGGGCACGCCGAGCACCACGCGGTCCTGGCCGGTCAGCCGGGAGAGCGCCGAGGACACGCACGCGGCGAGCGTCATGAAGACCGTGGCCCGCTGGTCACGGGCGAGCGAGCGCAGCAGGTCGGAGTCGGCCTGGCCGAGCGTCAGCGGCACGCGCTCGCCGTCGAAGGTCTGCACCGCGGGCCGGGGCCGGTCGAGGGGCAGGTCGAGGGCGAGCGGGGCACCACCGAGGTGCCCGGTCCAGAACTCCAGGCCGCGCCTGCCCTCCGCCGACTCCAGGCGGGCGGTCTCGTCGGCCGCCCAGCGGGCGTACTCGTGGACGACCGCGGGCGGTTCGCCGTGCCCGGCGCCCGCGCCCTGCGCGTACAGATCGGCCAGCTCACCGGCGATGATCTCCATGGAGCGGCCGTCGGAGACGATGTGGTGGAAGGCGAGGAGCAGGGCGTGCTCGTCGGGCCCGAACGCGACCAGGGCGGCGCGCATCAGCGGCGGCCGGTCCAGCGCGAAGAGCTGCCGGGCGTGACCGGCCGCGAGTCCGGCCAGTTCCGCCTCGCGCCGCGCGGGGGTGACCGAGGTCCGGTCGATGACCTCGAAGGGGCAGGTGAGGCCGGTGTGCACGAAGGGCACGGGCCGGCCGCCCTCGTCCGTGAAGCCGGTACGCAGCGCGGGGTGCCGCTCGACGATCGCGTCGAGCGCGCCGCGCAGGACGTCCTGGTCGAGCTCCCCGTACAGCCGCAGGACACCCGGCACGACGTAGGCGCGGGAACCCGGGGCGAACTTCTCCAGGAACCACAGCCGGCGCTGGCCGAGCGACAGGGCGGGGCCGGCCTCGGTCGGCGCGGGGGCCGCCTCGGCGCCGGCGGGTTCCGCGGCGACGAGTTCGGCGATCCGCGCCGCCTGGGCGCGTACGGTCACCGACTCGAAGAACATCCGAAGCGGCGGCTGGACGCCGAACTCCCGGCGTACCCGGGTGTTGAGGTCAGCCGCGCGCAGCGAGTGCCCGCCGAGCGCGAAGAAGTCCTCGTCGGGACCGACCCCGGCGACTTCGAGCACCTCGCACCAGATCGCCGCGAGCCTGCTCTCCAGGGGCGTCATGTCGGCCGCCCCGGCCGAGCGGGACGCGTCGAGGGCGAGCTCGCGCAGCGCGTGCGCGTCCACCTTGCCGTTCGAGGTGAGCGGGATCCGGTCGAGGACGAGCAGCCGGCTCGGGACCATGTAGCTGGGCAGCTCACGGTGGAGCCAGTCGCGGAGTCCCTCGACGCCGACGCCTTCACCGGTGACGGCGGCGATCAGCTCCGTCTCGCCCGTGCCGCGGGAGGCGACCACGGCCGCCTCGGCGACCTCGGGGTGGCGCCGCAGCGCCACGTCGACCTCGCCGAGCTCGATGCGGTAGCCGCGTACCTTCACCTGCTGGTCGGCGCGGCCGACGTAGCGCAGCTCGCCGTCGGCGGACCGGCGCACCAGGTCGCCGGTGGCGTACAGGCGCCGGCCCGGCCCGGTCGCGAACGGGTCGGGGACGAACCGCTCGGCGGTCTTGCGGGGCGCCGACGCGTAGCCGCGTCCGACACCGACGCCGCCGATGTACGCCTCCCCCACGACGCCGTCGGCGACGGGCCGCAGCCCGGCGTCGAGGACGTGGATCACCGCGTCCGTCATGTCGGCGCCGATGGACACGTCACGGGCGCGGGAGACCTGCCCCGACTCGGGGCCGAGGTGGGCGACGGTCGAGCACACCGTGGTCTCGGTGGTGCCCCAGCGGTTGTACAGCTCGACGTGGCCGCGGTCGGCCGCGAACCACTGCGCGAGCTTGTCGGGGTGCGCGGCCTCGCCGCCGATGAGGATCGAGCGGAGCGCCGGCGGCACCCGCACACCGGTCTCCAGGGCGGTGACGAGGACGTGGAAGAAGGCCGTGGGGATGTCGACGAGAGTGAGTCGCTGCTCCTCGCACCAGGCCCAGAACCGCTCCGGCGAGCCCAGTACCGACTCGTCGCGCAGCACGAGCGCCGCGCCCCGGGTCCAGGCGGAGAAGATCTCCTCGAGGCAGGGGTCGAAGGTGAGCGGCGCGAACTGCAGCACCCGGTCGCCCTCCTCGACGTCGAAGGCGTCGAGGAAGGACAGCAGGTAGCTGAGGAGCGACCGGTGCTCGATCTGCACGCCCTTGGGGCGGCCGGTCGAGCCGGAGGTGAAGATGACGTACGCCAGGTTGTCGCCGGTGACGGCGAGCGCCGGGCGGTCCTCGGGAAGGCCGGTGCCGGGCTCCTCGTCGACGCGGGCCGCGGTGCCGAGGGAGCCCGCGAGCTCCGCTGTCGCGGCGTGGCAGAGGATCCGGGCGCAGCGCGCGTCGCCGACCATGTCGGCGAGACGGGGCTGTGGAAGCGTCGGGTCCAGCGGGACGAACGCGGCCCCGGACTTCATCACGGCGAGCATCGCGACGATCAGCTCGGGGGAGCGCTCCAGGCAGAGACCGATGGTGTCCTCGGGCCCGAGGCCGTCCTGCCGGAGGCGGTGCGCGAGCCGGTTCGCCGCGCTCTCCACCTGGGCGTACGTCAGCTCCACGGCGCCGGCCGTGAGGGCGACGGCGCCGGGGGTGCGGTCGGCGGTCGCCTCGAACAGTTCGTGCACGGAGGTGACGCCCGGCAGGGTGCGGGCGGGGACGTCGGCGCGGCTGAGGGACTCGGTCGCGCCGGCGAGCCGCAGCGCGGAGACCGGGGCGTCACGGTGGACGACGATCTGCCGGAGCAGCTCCAGGAACTGCTGTCCCAGCTGTCCGGCCAGCGCCTCGTCGAAGCGGTCCGCGCGGACCAGCATGTGGGCGAGGAGTCCGCCGTCGGCCGGAACGGCGTGCAGGGTGATGTCGAACTGGGTGGCGAGCTCGCCCGCCGGGAACGGCTCGATCGTGAGGTCGCCGAGGACCGCGCGGTCGCGGCCGGCGCCGAAGAGCACCGAGGTGACGTCGTCGGCGATCGCGTTGTGCGGCCGCTCGAAGACGACGGCCGTGTTGATCGCGGCCGAGGTGTTGCCCTGGGCGCGGAGCAGCTCGACGAGCCGGCTGACCGGGAAGTGCTGGTGGCCGAGCGACTGCCGCAACTGCTGCCCGGTGCTGCGGATCAGCTCCGTGACGCTCGCGTGGGCGCCGGGCTCGGCGCGTACCGGCAGGGTGTTGGCGAAGTAGCCGAGGGTGTTGCGGAAACGTGCCTGCGGGCGGCCGGCCGTGGTGGCGCCGACGACGAAGTCCCGGGCGCCGCTGTGCGCCGCGACGAGGACCTCGAACGCCGCCATCAGGACCGAGAACACCGTCGTACCGCTGTCACCGGCGAGCCGCTCCAGGTCGGCGAGCAGCTCGGCGTCCACCGTCACCCGGTGGCTCGCGATGCCCTTCTCCGGCTGCGGACGCTCCCGTACCGGAAGCGTCGGCGCCTGGACGTCACCGGACAGCAGGTCGAGCCAGTACCGCTCGTCGGCCTGCCACTGCGGCGAGCGCTCGTAGTCCTGCTGCCAGCGGACGAACTCCTCGTAGCCGACGGCCGCCGGGAGGTCCGGCGTGCGCCCGCGCAGCAGATCGCCGTAGACCGTGGTCAGCTCGTCGAGGAGGGTCACCACCGACCAGAAGTCCGTGATGGCGTGGTGCTGCGCCAGGACCAGGACCGGCGCGCCGCAGCCGGTGAACAGACTCGCGCGGGCGACGTCGCCGCCCTCGATGTCGAAGGGCGCGAGGGCGCAGGCGTCGACCCGGGCCCGGAGCACCGGCTCCGCCTCGCCCGTCAGGTCGACGACATCGAGCTCGAACGGGACGCTCGGGTCGATCAGCTGCGCCCGCCGGCCGCCGTCGACGTCGAAGCGGGAGGTCAGGACGGGGTGGCGGGTGCCGAGGTGACGGACGGCCGCGGACAGCGCCCCGATGTCGACCGGCTCGTGCAGCCGGACCGCGACCGAGACGTTCTGCCGGCAGTCCGGGCCTTCGAGGTCCCGCATGAACAGCAGGGACCGCTGACCCGCGGACAGCGGCACGGCGCCACCGCGCGGTCCGGACTCCTGTCGTACGGGCGTCTCGGGGGCGGTGCGCATCCGCTCCTCGACGGCCGTGGCCACCTCGCGCAGGCTCGTCGGCTGGAGCAGCAGGCCCGGGTCGGTGACGACACCGAGCTCCTCCTCGATCCGGAACGCGAGGTCGACGGCGGCGAGGGAGTCGAGGTCGAGCTCGGCGACCATGGTGGCGGGCGCGTCGCCCTCACCCCGGCCGAACAGGCTCAGGGCGCGCTCGATCGCGTCGACGCGCTCCTCGCGGGAGAGGGCGAGCAGCTCGGGGCGCGAGGGGAGCGTGAGCTGCCGCCGCTCGCCGCGTGCCGGGGCGGACGCGGAGCGGCGGTACAGCTCGCCCTCGACCTGACCAGCGGTGTACGCCGTCCGGCCGGCCAGGCGCTGGATCTTGCCGCTGGACGTCTTCGCCAGGCTGCGGGCGCCGAGCAGGACCACGTCGAACAGGACGATGCCGTGCTCGCTCTGAACGGCCGCGGCCATCGCGTCGGCGATCCGGGGGAGTTCCTCGTCGGGCGTGCCGACGGCGACCTCGTGCAGGACCACGCACTCCTCGCCGTCCGCGGTCTCCACCGAGAACGCCGCGCCACAGCCGGGGCGGGCCCACGAGGACGCCGCGACGGCGGTCTCCTCCAGGTCGTGGGCGTAGAGGTTGCGGCCGCGTACGACCATCATCTCCTTGAGACGGCCGGTGACATGGATCTGGCCGTCCAGGACGAACCCGAGGTCGCCGGTGCGCAGGTAGGGCTTCGGGTCGTCGCCGAGCAGGGCGCCGAAGGACGCCTCGGTCGCGGCCTCGTCCTCCCAGTAGCCGGAGGCCACGGAGGTGCCGCGCACCCACAGCTCGCCCACCGTGCCGGCAGCGGCGCGCGCGCCCGACTCCGGGTCGACGACCGCGAGTTCGTGGCCCGCCGCCACCAGACCGGAGGAGACCAGGAGGTCGCCGTCCGCACGCGGTTCGGCGCGGCCCTGCTCCAGGGCCGCGCGGTCGAGACGGGTGGTGTGGGCGCCGTTTCCGCGCCCGCTGCCCGCCACGAACAGGGTCGCCTCGGCGAGGCCGTAGCAGGGGAGCAGCGCGGACCTGTCGAAGCCGCTGGGCGCGAACGCCTCGGCGAAGCGCTCCAGGGTGCGGTGACGCACCGGCTCTGCGCCGCAGAAGGCGACCCGCCAGGACGACAGGTCGAGGGCCTCCCGCTCGGCGGGGGTGCTCTTGTTGACGCAGAGGTCGAAGGCGAAGTTCGGGCCGCCGCTGACGGTCGCGCCGCGCGTGGCGATGGCCTCGAGCCAGCGCATGGGCCTGCGCATGAACTCGAGCGGCGACATCAGGACGTTGGACAGGCCGGACAGCATCGGCTGCAGCACACCGCCCAGCAGACCCATGTCGTGGTAAAAGGGCAGCCACGAGGCGACGACGTCACCCTCGCCGAGACCGAAGCCGCCGGCGATCGCGGCGCCGTTGGACAGCAGGTTCCCGTGGGTCACCACGACACCGCGGGGGGTGCCGGTCGAGCCGGAGGTGTACTGGAGCAGGGCCACCGATCCGGGCGTCAGGTCCGGGTGGCGCCAGTCGTCGGCGCCCTCCAGCATCGCGTCCTCGGTCACCACCCAGGGCAGCCGGGCCACCTCGGGCGCCTGCTGCTCGAACAGTTCACGGGTGAAGGCCTGGACGAGGCTGTCCGAGAGGACGATCTCGGCACGGGAGCTCCGCACCACCGCGCGCAGCCGGGGCAGCGTACGGGCGATCCGCATCGGGTCCGGCGGGTACACGGGGACGGCGACCATGCCGGCGTAGAGCGTGGCCACGAATCCCACGACGAAGAGTTCACCGGGGGGATACAGGAGCATGACCCGCGCACCCGGTTTCGCCCGTTCGAGGAGCGAGACGGCTGTCGCCCGCGCACGCCTGTCGATCTCGAGCATGCTGAGCTCGGTGTCGACGCCGCCGGCGTCGGCGAGGAATGCGTAGCTGAGACCGGCGCCGCGCTCGGAGACATTGCGGCGGATGACATCGACGACAGAATTGTTTGCGTACATAGACCGTTCTCGCATCGGCGTGGAGTTCTGGGGCCCGGACGGGGGTGCCTGAGGGCACACGGCGGGGCGGGCCGGCGGCATGGGAGTGCCGGCCCGCCGGGGAACCGCGGTCAGTAGCCGGCGACCGGCCGGCGGTGGCAGATCGCGCGGATCCGCTCCTGGACGCGTGCCCGCAGCGCGGGATCGAGCGCGTACGTGGTGTTCGACGTGTTCTCCGTGGCGGTCAGCACCTCGTGGACGAGGTCCGCGACCTCCGCGACGTCACCGAGGTCGAAACCGCGGGCCGCCATGCTGTTGCTGCCGAAACGCACGCCCGAGGTCACCATCGCGGAGTGCGAGTCGCCGACGATCCGGTTCTTGTTGACGAGAACACCGCACTGCTCCAACGCCTTCTCGGCGTTGACACCCGTGACGCCGTACGAGGCGAGGACGTCGGCCACCACGATGTGGTTGTCGGTGCCGCCGGAGATGAGCCGCACCCCGCGGCCCGAGAGCTGCTCGGCGAGCCCGGCCGCGAGGTCACGCACCCGGTGGATCCTGGCCGTGAACTCCGGGGTGGTCGCGGCCCCGAGGGCGTACGCCTTGGCGGCGATGCTGTTCACCACGGGCGCGCCCTGGATCAGCGGGAAGAGACCGCTCTGCAGCGTCTGCCGGAGCGTGCGTCCGGTCGGGAGGACCAGGTCGGCCGAGTCGCCGAGCAGGATCAGACCGCCGCGCGGACCGTAGAGCTGCTTGTGCGTGCAGGTGGTCACCACATGGGCGTGGGCCAGCGGCGACGGGTGGAGCCCGGCCACCACCAGGCCGGCGATGTGGGTGATGTCGGCGAGGAGGTACGCCCCCACCTCGTCGGCGATGGCGCGGAACGCGGCCCAGTCGAGCGTGCGCGGGTAGGCCGTGGTGCCCGCGACGATCAGACGCGGCCGGTGGCGCAGGGCCTGGGCCCGGACCTCCGCGTAGTCGATCAGACCGTCGGCCCCGAGGCCGTAGCTGTGCGCGTCGAAGATCCGGCCCGAGATGTTGACCGAGGCGCCGTGGCTGAGGTGGCCGCCCGCGTCCAGGTCGAGCCCCAGGATCGGGTCACCCGGCTTCAGCAGGGAGTTCATGACGACCTGGTTGGCGGTGCTCGCCGAGTGGGGCTGGACGTTGGCGTAGCGGGCGCCGAAGGCCTGCTTGGCGCGCTCGACCGCGAGCTCCTCGACCTTGTCGACGTTCACACAGCCGGCGTGGAACCTGCGGCCCGGGTAGCCCTCGGCCGTGACGTTCGCGAAGAAGCTGCCCTCGGCGAGCAGAGCCGCGGGCGTCACCGGGCTGCACGAGGCGACCAGGGCGAGGGTCTCGCTCTGCCGGCGGAGCTCGTCGTCGAGCAGCCCGTACAGGGCCGGGTCCCCGAGCTCCATGGAGTGCAGGGCGTTTTCGTAGAAGGACGACAGCGGAGCGGTCGGAGCGGTGAGCGTGGGCAGACCGACGGCGTGGGTCATGGAGTCGCGTCCAAACTGTGAGAGCGGCGGTCGACAGGTGGGGGGTACGGGGGCGGGGCGACAGGTTCGGGGAGGTGCTTCGGGCGCGGGGGCCGCGGTGCGGGCGGGGGAGTGCGGGGGCCGGAGCCGAGGGGGTGCGGGGGCCGGAGCCGAGGGGGTGCGGCCGGTCAGAAGTTCGGCGTCGAGAGCATCGCCGCGACCTTGCGGTCCGGGTCCTCGAAGCCGCGCCGGCCGTGCATCACGCGCTTGTTGTCGATCATGACGATGTCGCCGGCCTCCCACTGGAGGTCGACCCGCACCTGCTCGGTGGCGTCGAGCGCGTCCCAGCGGACGTGCTGCGGAATGGTCGACCCGTCCTCGAAGGACACGAGCGCGCCGGAGCCCAGGTAGCTGTTGCACAGCGTGGGCGCGTCCACATAGGGCGCCCGCGGGACTGCGGACACGGTCCACTTCCAGTTGAGGTTCCCGGCGTCGTCGAAGTCGTACGCGAAGTCGTCGAACGTGGCGAACAGCGCTTCGAGCTCCGCGCGGTCGGCCGTGCCGAACACGCGCTCCTGGTGCTCGGGGGCGGTCGGGAACGGAAGGCGCCAGGTCAGCCGGAGCCTGTCGAACAGCTCGCGGGTCTCCGTGGCGAGCCGCTTGTACGCCTCGACTCCGTCGTAGACCGTCGTCTCACCGTCCTCGTCGGCCGGCCGCACGCAGTAGAACCACTGGAGGCCCGGGTGGAGCGGGCAGTAGCTCATCTCGGAGTGCGCCGGAATGGGATTCCGGTGCGCGTCGACAAGGAGCACGGCGCCGTCGTCGGAAATCGTCTCGCGGTTGGGGTTCTGGTGGAAGAAGAGCTTCGACGAGAACTTCTGCACCAGGGCGCGGAAATCGTCGGCGGTGGCCCCGAAGCCACGGAACATCAGCGTGCCGTGCTCCTTGAAGAGCTCGGCGATCTCGGCGTGCGGAAGTTCGGCGAGGGGAAGGTCCGCGCTCTCGATCACCAGACCGTGGTGATCGGAAAGGGGAGCGGTTTTGAAGGGGGTATTCGCCATGAGAATTCCTTGTGAGGAGAGGCCCTGACTTTCGATCACGACGGCGACGTTAGAGGGGCGTCAAGTCGGCGGGCAATATCGGGACGCTGGACGGATCCGGTCAATGCCGGAGGCGTGCAATTCCGTCCAAGGGGTGGACAGTTCAATGTCCCCTAAACAGGTGTCACGGCTTTCGGGGGCGTGTGTTCGGACCGTCCCGCCGCGAACATGGGAGGCCGACCGGTACATGCGGTCCCTCCCCCGTCCGGCAGTGGAAGGCAATGCGGTGAAGGATGACCTCGGGCTCGGCGCCGTACGTGGCCGGCTGGCGGAGATCTGGTGCGAGGCCCTCGCCGTGGACCACGTCGAGGACGGCACGGACTTCTTCGCCGTGGGCGGCCGCTCCCTGCTCGCGGTCCAGGTCACCGCACGGGCCGCCGACGTCTTCGGCGTCGAGGTGAGAAGCAGCGACCTGGCCGTCGACGCCTCCTTCGGAGCCATGGTGGAGCGCGTCACGAAAGCCCTGCCCTCGACCACGGGGAGCGCACGTGCTGCTTGACGCGCCCCCGGCCGTACCGGTGCTCGGGCCCGCCGACTGCCACATCTGGTGGACCGATCCGGCCACCGTCACCGACGACTGCCTCGCCCTGCTCGACGGGGTCGAACAGGAGCGGATCCCCCAGCTGCGCAGGACGGAGGACCGCCGGCGGTTCATCGCCGGCCGGGCCCTGCTCCGTACCGCCGCGGCCGGCTACCTCGGCCTGCCGCCCCGTCACATCGAGGTCGTCGCCCGCTGCCCCGACTGCTCACGGAACCACGGCAAGCCCGAACTGCCGGGCACCGGGCTCCAGGTGTCGGTCTCCCACTCGGGCGACCGGGTGGGCGTCGCCGTCACCCGGGCCGGTGCCGTCGGGATCGACGTGGAGGAGATCAGCACGGCGGTCTCCCCCGCCGAACTGCTCCCCCATGTCATCGGGCCGCTGGAACCCCGCACCCCCGCCCACGCCACCGCGAGCGGCTTCCACCGGATGTGGACCCGGAAGGAGGCGGTGCTCAAGGCGACGGGTCTGGGGCTTCGGGTGCCGCTGTCCGAGATCGGGGTGTCGGCCCCGGACGAGGAGCCGCGGGTGCTGTTCCTCGGAGGCCCGGCGGCCAGGCCGGCCGAGGACTTCGTCCTGGCCGACCTGGAGGCCGGCGGTGGCTGCGCGGCCGCTGTCGCGGTGATCGGCGGCGGGGCGCCGGTGTTCACCGCGTACTCCCGGAGCCGTCCCTCGGCCGCCGCCTTCAGCGCGGGGCCGCCGCGGACTCCGGGGACCGGGCGCTGAGCGGCCTCATGTCCGTCCACACCTGCTCGATGTGGTCGAGGCACTGCTGCCGGTCGCCGCGGAACCCGTCCGGCTCCCAGCCGGCCGGCGGCTCGCGGTCGGCGGGCCAGAGCGAGTACTGCAGTTCGTGATTGCGGACCACGAGCTGGGTGCCGATGCCTTCGGACGTCATGTCTCCACCTGCTGTCGTTGTCTGGGTTCGAGGGGCGCGGACGGGCCGCGCGGGGCGGTGAGGGCGGCACGGACCAGCTGTGCCTTGTTGTGCGCGCCGAGCTTGGAGCGGATGCGCTTCACGTACGTGTCGACCGTGTGCTGACTGATGCCGATCCTCCGGGCCGCCTGGTCGTGGGTGCAGCCCTCGACGAGATGCCTGAGCACCTCGCGCTCCCGCGGGGAGAGCGTGGCGACACCCTGGCGTGCGGCGGTGCCGGCACCGGCCGGAGCCGGTCCGGGACCGGCCACGCGCCGGATGGCGTCCACGAGGAGCAGCGGCGCGTCGTCGAACGGATGCGTCTCACCGGCGGTCCGCTCGGCGCTCCGCTCGGCTGTCCTCTCGGCTGTCAGCAGGACTGTCCGGGCGGCGGGCACTCCGGCCGTCCCCCGCGGAGGCTCCGGCAGTTCGTCGAGCAGGCCCCGGTCGAGGACCAGGCAGTCGACGGTGCCGGCGGCCACCGCGAAGGGGGTGCTCGTGGCGAACGCGACGTGGATGTCGTCCTCCGCTTCGAGCAGATGGCGGATGCCCAGCAGCGCGAGCTGGTTCCGGACGAAGATCCCGGCACGCGTCATGTCGACTCCCCGTCTTCGCTGGTTCCGGTCCGCTCCGGCTGTACGGCGCCAATCTCCCCGAAGGCCGCACGGGCGGGAAGACGACTCCGCTGGCCCGTTGGGGCCCTGGACAGAAGGGGACATCAGACGGCGCCGGTACGGCTCCACCGAGACGTGGCACGGGTCACGGGGGTACGGCGGCATGCCGAACCGACCGCCCCGCACAGGGGGCGGCCGGTCTTCCAGAAGCGGGGCGTCCGGACGCGCGGGCGTCGCGGAGGACGGCTCAGCGGTTGTCCGAGAGCCAGCCGTTCTGCACGGCTCGCACGCCCGCCTCGAACCGGCTCCGCGCCCCGAGCCGGGTCATCAGCTCGGAGGCAAGGCGCCGGGCGGTACGCGGCGACACCCCCAGCCGCTTGGCGATCGTCTCGTCGGTGTGGCCCTCGGCCAGCAGGACCACGACCATGGACTGCTGGTCGGTGAGCCCCTGGTCGTCGGCCCTGCTCTCCTCGTTCAGCGGCCGCGCGCCGCTCCACACGCTGTCGAACAGCGCGCACAGCGCGGTCAGCGTGCCGTGCCCGGTGAGCACCACGGCACCCTCCGCGCTGTTGTCGCTGTTCACGGGGATGACGGCGGCCTTGCGGTCGACGACGATCATCCGGGTCGGCAGCGTCGGCACCGTCCGCACCTCGCCGCCCAGCTTGGACAGCCAGCTCACGTACTGGAGGGTGTGCGGGCTGTTGCTGGCGCTGTTGAGGTAGACCGTCCGCATCCGGACACCGCGTTCGAGCAGCTCGCGGTTGAGTGGCTTCGCGGCCTCGATGTGCTCCGGCAGCTGGGGTCCGTCCGGGGCGAAGGTCATGACCTCCTCCCGCGTGTCCCGGGTGAGTGCCGCGAGCCGGTCGCGGATCTGGTCGATCCCGGTCAGCCGCTCACTGTTCGAGCGGGTGTCGGCCGGCTGCGCCTCGGCGTACTCCGCGATCAGCCGGGCCGCGGCCGCCCGTGAGTCCTCCAGCTGTTTCTGGTGCGCCGCGAGCTCGGCCTGCTGCCGTGCCATCAGCATCTGGAGCCCGACCTCGGGCGATACGGGCCACAGCTCGCCCTCCCGGTCGTAGGAGGGGCGCAGCAGGGCCAGTTCGCTCAGGGTGTCCAGTGCTCCGCGGACCTGCTCCGGTGCGAGTCCCAGTCGCTCGGCGAGTTCCGCCACACCGTCACGCGGCTGGGCGAGAAGGCCCCGGTATACGGCCTCGGCAATGGAATCGAGACCAAGCGACTTGAGCACGGTGCGTCTCCCCCCGGAGCTCTCGCAGTAAAGACAGGCCACATCATCACACGTGTGGCGCGTTTTCTATAGAAGGTGACGTGGACTGTACCGGCCATTGCCGGAATGGGACTTCTGGTGCTCTTCTCCCGTGTTCGCCCTTTTGGGAAACTGCGACATGTGTATCTCGTTCACACCGAACTCCTTAACAGGAAGGCGGGCTTGTGCATCCCTCAGAACCTCGGGGATCTCCTGCGCTCCCTGGCGCACCCCGGCGACGGCGTGGAACATGTGGTCATCCACCCCCACCCGGGCCACGGGGTGACCGTGGGCGTCTACCTGCTCGCTGACCGCCTCTTCGAAGCGGAGGAGACGGCGGCGAGGCTGTGCGGGCGCGCGGTGGCCGAGACGGGCCCGCTGCCGGGGTGGCGGGTCGGCCGTTCCGAGGCGCCCCTGCTTGCCCCGTACGGCCTCGACGGTCAGTGGTCCGAACCCTGAGAGGCGCCCGCTGACCTCTTCGGTCCAGGGCCCGTTCCGTCCACCGGATCTCTCTTCCGAAGGTGTTTCCGCTTGGCGAAGCTTTGTCGCACAGAAGGAACAACTCACGGACTTCGGAAGGGATTCATCCGGTGCTGCGCTTTCGATCCACCCGCTGGGCTGCGGTTCTCCTCACGGCCCTCGCTCTCATGACCCCGGCCCTCGCCGCCTCCGCCGACACCATGGACTCCGTCGTGAGCGGCCCCGCGCCGGACGACATGATCTGGGGCTGACGCGTGGAGGGCCGCCGGCCCCGGCGCCGTCAGGCGCGGGCCTCCCGGTGTACGGCGAACCGCCGGACGTGGCCCCGCCAGAGCGCGAGCAGGACGGGGGAACCGACCGGTTCCGGATTCGCCGCGCAGACGTCGAAGTGGCTGACCCGGCAGGTGTCGGACGGCACGGCGGACCCCAGGTCGACCGCGGTCCCGTCGCCCGCGACGCGCCAGCGGCTGCCGGCGGGGACGGCCCGGGTCGTCAGCTCGCCGGGCTCGATCATGATCCACCGCCCGCGCACCGTCCGGTGCCACTGGGCAGGGGCCCCGCACCGGCCGCAGGCCGCACCACCGGGAGCCACGGCCTCCGGCAGGACGTGACCGGGGCGCGGCTCCGGCACGAGACCACTGCCCCGCGCGTCCGGTACGAGGTGTCCTGACCGGCGTGCCTCCGGTACGAGACGTCCCGAGCGCGCGTCGGGTACGAGCCGGCCGGGACGGACCGCGAGCGTCGCCGCGTCGACAAGGCCGGCGAGAACGTCGCCCACCAGCACCGGGTCCCGGGTGGGAAGGACCGCCCCCGTCCCCTCGCACCGCGGGCAGAGGGCCATGCCGAGGCTCACGACCCACGCCGCGTACGGCGCGCCGCAGGAATCGCACTCATCACTTCGCCGGCCCGAGCCCATGCCCCGCCCCCTTGAGACCCATCAGCTCTCAGGGACCTTCCCTTTCGGCCCCGAAAACGAACGGACGTTTACGGCCACGTCCAGGCGTACCCGTCCGGCCGTGGCGCGTCACCCCCGGCGGGACGGCCGACGGCTCCCGGAACTCTCACCGAAGCACTCATATGTGCGGCTCCCCGCACGCCCGTGCGTTCGGTGCGGAAGAATGGTGCGGTGACCTCTCCCCGTGCCCCGCGCACTTCCGCCCCGGTGCCCCGGCTGATCGCCACCGACCTCGACGGCACGCTGCTGCGCGACGACAAGTCCGTCTCCGAGCGCACGGTGGCCGCCCTCGCGGCGGCCGAGCGGGCCGGGATCGAGGTCTTCTTCGTCACGGGCCGCCCGGCCCGCTGGATGGACGTCGTCAGCGACCACGTCCACGGCCACGGCCTCGCGATCTGCGCCAACGGCGCCGCGGTCGTCGACCTCCACGCGGGAGGCACCTTCCTCGAGGTCCATCCGCTGGAGCGGGCCATCGCCCTCGACGTCGTCCGTGCGCTGCGCGCCGCGACCCCCGGGACCTCGTTCGCGGTCGAGCTCACCACCGGCATCCACTACGAGCCGCACTACCCGCCGTTCCACCTCGACCCGGGCGCGACCGTCGCCACCGCCGAGAAGCTCCTCTTCGAGGAGACGCCCGGCGCCGCGGCCCCCGTGCTCAAACTGCTGGCCCAGCACCCGGAGCTCGACCCCGACGTGTTCCTGGCGACGGCGAGGGCGGCCGCCGGGGAGCGCGCCTCGTTCACCCGGTCGAGCCCGACCGCCCTCATCGAGATCAGCGCGCTCGGCGTCTCCAAGGCCTCCACGCTCGCCCTGTGCTGCGCCGAGCGCGGGATCACGGCCGCCGAGGTCGTGGCCTTCGGCGACATGCCCAACGACATCGAGATGCTGAGCTGGGCGGGCCGCTCATACGCGATGGGCAACGCCCACCCCGACGTGACCGCCGCCGCCTCCGGCCGTACGGTCTCCAACAACGAGGACGGCGTGGCCGCCGTCATCGAGCAGCTGCTCACGGAGGTACGAGCCCTCACGGAGCACCCCCGCTAGGCGCTGTCGGGAGCGAGGCCTCCGCGGAGCGCGCGCCCCCTCCCTGGAGCGGGGCCTCCCAGACCACCGTCGTGCCGCCTCCGCCGTCCCCGACGCCCGGTCCGCACCAGCTCGCGCCGCCCAGTGACTCCGCCCGTCGCGCCAGGTTGCGCAGGCCGCTGCGGCGGCCGCCCGCCGGGATGCCGATGCCGTCGTCCGCGACCGAGAGCCGTACCCCCGCCGAGCCGTCGGGCAAGGTGACACCGGCGTCGACCACGACCTCGATCCGGCTCGCCTCCGCGTGCCGGAACGCGTTGGAGAGCGCCTCGCGCAGCGCGGCGATGAGGTTCTTGCCGGTGAGGTCGCCGACCGTCGAGTCGATCGCGCCGACGAAGCGGTGCGCGGGCTTGAAGCCGAGCGGCACGGCGGCCATGTTGATCTCCCGCAGGACGCGGGTGCGCAGCCCCGAGGGCGCCTCGGCGGGTCCCTGCTGGAGTGCGAAGATCGCCGTTCGGATCTCCTGGATGGTCACGTCGAGCTCGTCGACCGCCTTCCCGACGCCGTCGCGCACGGCCGGCACGATCGACCTGCGCTGGGCGCTCTCCAGCATCATGCCGGTGGCGAAGAGCCGCTGGATCACCAGATCGTGCAGGTCACGGGCGATGCGGTCGCGGTCCTCGTACACGGCGAGGCGCTCCCGGTCCCGCTGCGCCTCGGCCATCATCAGGGCGAGCGCCGCCTGCGAGGCGAACTGGGTGGCGAGCGTCCGCTCCGCCTCCGTGAACGGGCGGGCCCCCCGCGCCCGGGGCGTGACGAGCGCGCCGAGCACCCGGCCGCCGCTCTGCAGCGGCAGCATCATGCTCGGCCCGTACGGGGAGGTCAGCCGGCTGCTCATGCGCGGGTCCTTCGACGCGTCCGCCACGAAGACCGCCTCGCCGTCCAGGAGCCGCCGCACCACGGCGCTCTCCGGCGGGATCACCACGCCCAGTGACTTGGTGGGCCGCGGCGAGGAGACGGCGACGATCTCCAGGCCGCCGTCCTCGGCGGGCAGCAGCACGATGCCCGCGTCCGCGTCGGCGAGCCGGCGGGCCTGCTCGGCGACGACCGTGAGGGCGTCGTCCGCGTCACCGCCGGAGAGCAGCGCGGTGGTGACGGCGACGGAGCCGTCGATCCACCGCTCGCGCTGCCGGGCGGCCTCGTACAGCCGGGCGTTGCCGATGGCGATGCCGGCCTCGGTGGCAAGCACCCGGACCATGTGCGCGTCGTTGTCGTTGAACTCACCGCCGCCGCGCTTCTCCGCGAGGTACAGATTGCCGAAGATCTCGCCCTGGACCCGGATGGGGACGCCGAGGAAGCTCGCCATCGGGGGATGCCCGGCCGGGAAGCCCGCCGAGCGCGGGTCTGTGGACAGATCGGCGAGCCGGATCGTCTCGGGCTCGCGGATCAGCGCGCCGAGCAGTCCGGCGCGGCCGTCGGGGCGGCGCCCGATCCGGCGGGCCAGGTCCTCGTCGACGCCGAAGGTGACGAAGTCCGACAGGCCTTCGCCCTCCTCGTCGACGACGCCGATCGCCGCGTAACGGGCGTCGGCGAGTTCGGCGGCGGTCTCACAGATGCGGTCGAGGGTGGAGTGGAGTTCGAGCCCGGTACCGACCGAGCGCATGGCCTCCAGAAGCTGCGGCACGCGGGCGGTGAGCTCGGTGGACAGCCCCTGGAGGCTGCGGGCGGCCTGCGCGGCGGCCTCCAGGGGGTCCGGGGCGTCGGACGCTGCGGCGGTCATGGACCTGAGCCTAGTAAGTCCTATTTGGCGAGAAAAGTCGGCCTGCCCGTGCCGGCCACCGCGGAGGTGGCGAGCAGATCGGTCTCCTGCTCCCGCTCCAGCATCCGGCGCAGCGGCCCTTCCGCCTCGGCCAGTTCCGCGTACGGGCCGCGCTGCACGGTCCGCCCCTCGTCCAGGACGAGCACCTCGTCGACGGCGTCGAGACCGTGCAGACGGTGGGTGATGAGGAGGGTCGTACGGCCCTCGGTGGCCCGGAGCAGGTCGTCGGTGAGCGCGTCGGCGGTGGCCAGGTCCAGGTGTTCGGCCGGCTCGTCGAGGACGAGGACGGGGAAGTCGGCGAGGAGCGCGCGGGCCAGCGCCAGGCGCTGCCGCTGCCCGCCGGAGAGCCGGGAGCCGTGCTCGCCCACGAGGGTGCCGAGCCCGTCGGGAAGGCCGTCCACCCAGTCGAGCAGCCGGGCCCTGCGCAGCGCCTCGCGCAGCTCCTCGTCACTCGCCCCGGTGCGGGCGAGCCGCAGGTTCTCGCGGACGGAGCTGTCGAAGAGGTGCGCGTCCTGCGCGCAGAGGCCGACGAGCCGCCGGACCGCGTCGCCGTCCAGCTCCCGGGCGGGCACGCCGCCGAGGCGGTACGTGCCGTTCTCCACGTCCAGGAAGCGGAGCAGCACCTGGGCGAGCGTGGTCTTGCCGGAGCCGGAGGCGCCGACCACGGCGACCCGGCGCCCGGCCTCCAGGGTGAGCCGGAAGTCGGCGAGCGCCGCCCGTTCCTGGCCGGCGTGCCGGGCCGAGAGCCCGTCCAGTTCCAGCGGGAACGGACTCGCCGGGGGAGTCCCGGGTGCGGCCGGCTCGTGTACGGGGACGGGGGCGTCGAGCACCTCGAAGACCCGCTCGGCACTGTGCTTCACGCGCTGCCGGTACTGCACGGCGAGCGGCAGTCCCGTGACGGCCTCGAAGGCGGCGAGCGGGGTCAGCACGACCACGGCAAGGGCCACCCCGTCGAGCCGCCCGTCCCGTACGGCCTGGACGCCGACGACCGCGGCGGCCACCACCGTGAGCCCGCACACCAGGGCGGAGAGCCCGGACCCGAGCGCGGTGGCGGCGGCCTGCCGGGAGGCGATGCCGGTGAGGGCACGGTCGGCGGTCCGGGCCCGTTCGACACGGCTCCGCAGGGCCCCGGCCACCGTCAGTTCGGCGCAGCCGCGGAGCAGGTCGGCCACGGCGGTCGCCAGGGCGCCCCGCGCGGGAGCGAGCCGCTGTTCGGCCCGGCGGGCGAGCGCCCCGGCGGCCAGGGGGACGAGGACACCCGCGACAAGGAGGCCCACGGCGAGCACCGCGCCGGCCTCGGGCAGCAGCCAGGCGGTGAACCCGGCGGACGCGACGCCCACGAGGAGCGCGGCGCCCGCGGGGAGCAGCCAGCGGAGCCAGTAGTCCTGGAGGGCGTCGACGTCCTGCACAAGCCGGGCGAGCAGGTCGCCGCGATGGGTGCGGCGGAGCCCGGCGGGGGCGATCCGCTCGAGCCGTCCGTAGACGGAGACCCGGAGTTCGGCGAGCATCCGGAGGACGGCGTCGTGCGCGACGAGCCGCTCGGCGTACCGGAACACGGCCCGCCCGATACCGAAGGCGCGCGTGGCGGTGACGGCCACCATCAGATGCAGCACGGGCGGCTGTTCGGAGGCGCGGGAGATGAGCCAGCCGGACACGGCCATGAGCCCGACGGCGGAACCGAGGGCAAGGCTCCCGAGCAACAGCGCAAGCCCCATCCGCCCCTTGAGCTCCCCGGCCATGTCCCGCACCCGCCCCAGCACGGACCCACGGGTGGGGGCTGCGCCGTCCACACCGGTCGTGGGCAGGCCGTCCGCACCGGTCGTGGGCATCTGTCCCGAGCCGGACCCGGCGCCCCCCGCGCCTTGGTCCACCCCGACCGCCTCCGCCACGACAGCGCCCTCGCCCCGCGGCGCCCCCACGGCTGTGGCTCCCTTCGAAAGCGAGTCCGCACCCACCGGGGGCGCCAGCGACACCACCCGGTCCGCGACAGCCAGCAGCGCCGGCCGGTGCACGACCAGCAGCACCGTCCGCCCCGCCGCGAGGCGACGGACCGCGTCCACCACCCCCGCCTCCGTCGCCCCGTCCAGCGCCGCCGTCGGCTCGTCGAGCAGCAGCAGCGGCCGGTCGGCCAGGAACGCCCGGGCCAGCGCGAGGCGCTGCCGCTGCCCGGCCGAGAGCCCGGCACCGTCTTCGCCGAGCAGCGTGTCGAACCCCTGCGGGAGCCCCGCGACGAACCCGTCCGCCCCGGCGTCCCGCAGAGCCTCCCGTACCGCCTCGTCGGAGGCGTCCGGGCGGGCGAGGCGGACGTTCTCGGCGATCGTCCCCGCGAAGAGGTACGGCCGCTGCGGCACCCAGGCGATCCGGTTCCGCCACTCCTCCAGGTCGAGCGACCCCAGGTCGGCGCCCCCGACCCGCACCGAGCCGCCCTCCTCAGGGACGGCGAACCCGAGCACGACATCGAGCAGCGTCGACTTCCCCGCGCCGCTCGGCCCGACCAGGGCCACCGTCTCCCCCGGCTCGACCGTCAGCGTGGCCGCGTCGAGCGAGGGTTCGGCGCGCCCGGCGTGACGTACCGTCACCCTTTCCAGCTCAAGCCGGACGGAGTCCGGGACGGCACCCGTGCCCCCCTCCCGTACCGGCTGCTCCAGGACGTCGAAGATCTCCTCCGCCGCCGCGAGCCCCTCCGCCGCCGCGTGGAACTGCGCTCCCACCTGCCGCAACGGCAGATACGCCTCGGGCGCGAGGATCAGGATGACGAGCCCGATGTACAGATCGAGGTCGCCGTGGACGAGCCGCATGCCGATGGTGACCGCGACAAGCGCGACCGACAGTGTCGCGAGGAGCTCCAGGGCGAAGGAGGAGAGGAAGGCGATCCGCAGCGTGCGCATCGTCGCCCGGCGGTACTCCGAGGTGATCGCGCGGATCGACTCGGCCTGGGCCTTCGCCCGGCCGAAGATCTTGAGGGTCGGAAGCCCGGCCACCACGTCGAGGAAGTGGCCGGAGAGCCGGGAGAGCAGCTTCCACTGCCGGTCCATCCGGGCCTGGGTGTACCAGCCGATGAGGATCATGAAGACCGGGATGAGCGGCAGGGTGACGACGATGATCGCCGCCGAGACCCAGTCCTCGGTGACGATCCGGGCCAGGACCGCCACCGGTACGACGACCGCGAGACCCAGCTGGGGCAGATAGCGGGCGAAGTAGTCGTCGAGGGCGTCCACTCCCCGCGTCGCGAGGGCGATCAGCGAACCGGCCCGCTGGCCACTCAGCCAGCCCGGCCCCAGCGCGGCCGCGTGGTCGAGCAGCCGGCCGCGGAGTTCGGACTTGACCGCCGCGCTCGCCCGATGGGCGGCGAGCTCGGTCAGCCAGGAGACCAGCCCGCGCGCCACCGCGACGCCCGCGAGCAGCAGCAGGGCGCCGGTCAGTTCGGAGACCGCCCGGCCCTGCTGGAAGGACCCCACCACGATCTCGGCGATCAGCATCGCCTGGGCGATGACCAGCGCCGCCCCGACGAGGCCGAGGAACACCACCGCGAGCAGGAAGACACGGGTGGCCCTGGCGTACCGGAGCAGACGCGGATCGATCGGTTTCACGTGAAACATGCTCCCTGTGAAGGGCCGGCCAGGAGGTCCGGCGGGTCGGCGCCGGACATCTCCTAGTGGGCGTCGGCGATGTGCTGCGTACCGAGCCGCTTGCGGAAGACCCAGTAGGTCCAGCTCTGGTAGAGCAGCACCAGCGGGGTCGCGATCGCCGCGCACCAGGTCATGATCTTGAGCGTGTACGGGCTCGACGACGCGTTCGTCACGGTAAGGCTCCACCCCGGGTTGAGGGAGGACGGCATGACGTCCGGGAAGAGCCCGAGGAAGAGCATCCCCACGGCGGCGGCGATGGTGATGCCCGAGAGGGCGAACGACCAGCCCTCACGCCCCACCGTGATGGCGCCGATCGCACCGATCAGGGCCACCACGGCGACCAGCATCGCCGCGAGGCTCCACCCGTTCCCCGTGTCGAGCTGCGTCCAGCCCAGGAAGACCGACGCGAGAACCGCCGTGACCAGGCCCAGCTTGAGCGCGAGCGCCCGGGCCCGCGTACGGATGTCACCGATCGTCTTGAGCGAGGCGAAGACCGCGCCGTGGAAGGTGAAGAGGGTCAGTGTGACCAGGCCGCCGAGGAGCGCGTACGGGTTGAGCAGCTCCCAGAAGCCGCCGACGTACTCCATGTCCGCGTCGATCTTCACGCCCCGGACGATGTTGCCGAAGGCCACGCCCCAGAGGAAGGCGGGGATCAGCGAGGTCCAGAAGATGGCCTGTTCCCAGTTGCGCTGCCAGTTCTCCTCGGGCCGCTTCGCCCGGTACTCGAAGGCGACGCCCCGGATGATCAGACAGACCAGAATGATCAGCAGCGGCAGGTAGAAGCCGGAGAAGAGCGTCGCGTACCACTCGGGGAACGCGGCGAAGGTCGCCCCGCCGGCGGTGAGCAGCCACACCTCGTTGCCGTCCCAGACGGGTCCGATGGTGTTGATGAGGACCCGCTTCTCGACCCGGTCGCGGGCGAGCAGCTTGGTCAGGACTCCGATCCCGAAGTCGAAACCCTCCAGGAAGAAGTAGCCGATCCAGAGGACGGCGATGAGTACGAACCAGACGTCGTGGAGTTCCATGCCTCGATCTCCTCAGCCTCAGTACGAGAAGGCCATGGGACGGTCGGGGTCACGAGAGTCCCCGCCGATCTTGGTGGGCGGGTTGAGGTCGTCCTCGGTGAGCTCCGGCGGTCCCGCCTTGATGTACTTCACGAGGAGCTTGACCTCGATCACGGCGAGGACGGCGTAGAGCGCCGTGAAGACGGTCATCGAGGTGAGCACCTCAGCCGTCGTGGTGCCGGGGGAGACCGCGTCCCGGGTGCGCAGCACGCCGTAGACGACCCAGGGCTGACGGCCCATCTCGGTGAAGATCCAGCCCCAGGCGTTGGCGATGAGCGGGAACGCCATGGTCCAGAGGGCGATGATCCAATACCACTTGCCGAGGCGGGGGCTGAGTGCCTTCCGCCTGAACAGGACCAGGTTCGGCACCTCGTCCTCACCGGTCCGCATCCCCGGCGCCAGCATGAACTTCCGCCGGGTCAGCCAGAGGCCGATCATGCCGATCGTCAGCGAGGCCATGCCGAAGCCGATCATCCAGCGGAATCCCCAGTAGGCGACGGGGATGTTGGGCCGGTAGTCGCCGGGGCCGAACTTCTCCTGCTCGGCCTTGTTGATGTCGTTGATGCCGGGGACGTACGAGGTGAAGTCGTCGTTCGCGAGGAAGGACAGCAGACCGGGGATCTCGACGGCGACCTTGTTGTGCCCCTTCTCGACATCGCCGTAGGCGAAGATCGAGAAGGGTGCGGGCGCCTCGCCGTCCCAGAGCGCCTCGGCGGCGGCCATCTTCATCGGCTGCTGCTTGAACATGACCTTGCCGAGCATGTCCCCGCTGATGGCGGTGCCGAGTCCGGCGATGACCAGGGTGATCAGGCCCAGCCGCAGCGAGGTCCGCATCACCGGGATGTGCTTCTTGCGGGCCAGGTGGAAGGCGGAGATGCCGACCATGAACGCGCCGCCGACCAGGAAGGCGGCCGTCATGGTGTGGAAGAACTGGGTGAGCGCGGTGTTCTGGGTGAGCACCTGCCAGAAGTCGGTGAGCTCCGCCCGGCCGCGCTCCTCGTTGATGCGGTAGCCCACCGGGTGCTGCATCCAGGAGTTGGCCGCGAGGATGAAGTACGCGGAGAGGATGGTGCCGATCGACACCATCCATATGCAGCCGAGGTGGATCTTCTTCGGGAGCTTGTCCCAGCCGAAGATCCACAGACCCACGAAGGTCGACTCGAAGAAGAAGGCGATGAGCGCCTCGAAGGCCAGCGGCGCGCCGAAGATGTCTCCGACGAACCGGGAGTAGTCGGACCAGTTCATGCCGAACTGGAACTCCTGCACGATGCCGGTGACGACACCCATGGCGATGTTGATCAGGAACAGCTTGCCCCAGAACTTCGTCGCCCTGAGGTACTTCTCGTTCTCCGTCCGCACCCAGGCGGTCTGCAGCCCGGCGGTGAGCGCGGCGAGGGAGATCGTCAGGGGGACGAAGAGGAAGTGGTAGACGGTGGTGATGCCGAACTGCCAGCGCGCCAACGTCTCTGGCGCCAGAGCGAGGTCCACGTCGTTGTCTCCTTACATCGCCGCGATCACATCGGCAGTCCACCCTCCCGATCCCACCCATAACGGGAGGAAACAGAAGAGCTTGTGAACGCGTTCACATTCACAAGCTATTATGGCTCATACGAAATCCGTATCGTCAACCGGGGTCCCCTCGATCCGGACAAGGCCGCATACCAGGGCATGTACAGGCGAAAGCCCCCACGAGCGGAGCGCTCGCGGGGGCCTGGTCCAGCAGGTGGGGCAGCCGGTCAGCTCTCCTTGCGGAAGCCTTCCGCCGCCTTCAGGAACAGGTCGTTCGCCTCGGTCTCGCCGATCGTCACGCGCACGCCCTCGCCCGCGAAGGGCCGGACCATCACACCGTGCCGCTCGCACTCCGCCGCGAAGTCGGCCGTCCGCTCGCCCAGCCGCAGCCAGACGAAGTTCGCCTGCGTGTCGGGGACGGTCCAGCCCTGGGCCACGAGCCCCGCGTGGACCCGCTCGCGCTCGGCCACCAGCGAGCCGACCCGGCCGAGCAGCTCGTCCTCGGCCCGCAGCGAGGCCACCGCCGCGTCCTGCGCCAGCTGGCTCACCCCGAACGGCACCGCCGTCTTGCGCAGCGCGGCCGCCACCGGCTCGTGGGCGACCGCGAAGCCGACCCGCAGACCCGCCAGGCCGTACGCCTTGGAGAAGGTCCGCAGGACGGCGACGTTCGGCCGGTCCCGGTACAGCTCGATGCCGTCCGGAATCTCCGTGTCGCGGACGAACTCGCGGTACGCCTCGTCGATCACCACGAGGACGTCGGAGGGCACCCGGTCGAGGAAGCGCTCCAGCTCGGCCCTGCGCACCGCGGTGCCCGTGGGGTTGTTGGGGTTGCAGACGAAGATCAGCCGGGTCCGGTCGGTGATCGCCTCGGCCATCGCGTCGAGGTCGTGCACCTCCCCCTCGGTCAGCGGCACCTGCACCGAGGTGGCCCCGCTGATCTGCGTGATGATCGGGTACGCCTCGAAGGACCGCCAGGCGTAGATGACCTCG
Source organism: Streptomyces sp. NPDC058326 (assembly GCF_042879855.1). Taxonomy (NCBI): domain Bacteria; kingdom Bacillati; phylum Actinomycetota; class Actinomycetes; order Kitasatosporales; family Streptomycetaceae; genus Streptomyces; species Streptomyces sp. NPDC058326. The sequence continues at coordinate 106,269 of NZ_JBHVZO010000003.1, forward strand.
TCACCGGGGCCCGAGGTCGCCTGGAGCAGCGACTGGGCGACGCCGACCGAGCCGGTCCCCGTGGCCAGGTGCGAGACGGGCACGCCGAAGCGGTCGGCCAGCTCCTCCATCAGCCCGGTGCAGGCCATGTCGGGGTAGCGGTTGAAGTTCGACGCGGCGGCCAGCGTGCTCTCCATGACCCCCGGCAGCGGCGGGTACGGATTCTCGTTGGAGGACAGCTTGAAGGCCACGGGACCACCCGCGGCCGCCGGCCTGCCCGGCTTGTAGGTGGGAACGCCGTCCAGCTCGGCGCGCAGCTTCGGGCCGCCCGTACTCGTCCCGCTGGTCTCGCTCACTGTGTGGCCTCCTCGACCGTCCGTACCGCCAATACTCCTCACCTTAAGAGGATTCGCCTCCCGTGCGAATGGGCTGTGGACAACAGGAGGGACACGCTGTGGACACAGCCTCCCGAAGCGGCCCGCCGAGGGGGGAGCGCGCGCCAGGGTGGCGTGCGCCGGTGGCGAGCGCCGTGGCGCGCATCCCCCGTAGAGGTGAGTTGAGACCTCTTCGAGACCTCGCCCTCACGCCAGGCCGACACCGTTCAACAACCATAGGTCTCATGTAAAAGACCCCAACTACCTTCGATTCACTGCCTCTTGACTCCTATCGACCATGCAGAAACGTGCCTGTCAACGCCTGCATATGCGACCGTCTCCACCACCTCCCATCGCCCTACTATCGGCTCGCCATGACAGCAGCAGGGAAGCACCAGGTGAGCCGGGCACAGACCCGGGGAAGCCGGCAGGGCCGGGCGGGCATCCGGGACGTGGCCGCCGCCGCCGGGGTCTCCATCACGACTGTCTCCGACGCGCTCAACGGCAAGGGCAGACTCCCCGACGCCACCCGCCGGCACGTGCGCGAAGTCGCCGACCGGCTGGGCTACCGCCCGTCCGCGGCGGCCCGCACGCTCCGCACCGGGAAGTCGGGACTCATCGGCCTGACCGTGACCACGTACGGGGATGAACCTTTCACCTTCACCGAATTCGCGTACTTCGCGGAGATGGCCAGAGCAGCCACATCGGCGGCGCTCGCCCGGGGCTACGCCCTGGTCATCCTCCCCGCCACCTCCCGCCATGACGTCTGGTCGAACGTCGCCCTCGACGGCACCGTCGTCATCGACCCCTCCGACCACGACCCGGTCGTCACCGAACTGGTCCGCCAGGGCCTGCCCGTCGTCTCCGACGGACGCCCCGCCGGCACCCTTCCGGTCACCGCCTGGGTCGACAACGACCACGAAGCCGCCGTCCTCGACCTGCTCGACCACCTCGCCGACGCCGGCGCCCGCCGCATCGGACTCCTCACCGGAACCACCACCGACACCTACACCCGCCTGTCCACCACCGCGTACCTCAACTGGTGCGAGCGGGTCGGCCAGGACCCCGTCTACGAGGCCTATCCGGCGCACGACCCGTGCGCGGGCGCCGTCGCGGCCGACCGGCTGCTCGCCCGACCCGACCGGCCCGACGCCGTCTACGGCCTCTTCGACCCCAACGGGACGGACCTCCTGGCGGCCGCCCGCCGCTACGGACTGCGCGTCCCCGACGACCTGCTGCTCGTCTGCTGCAGCGAGTCGACCGTCTACGCCACCACCGAACCGCCCATCACGACGCTCTCGCTCAAGCCACGCCGCATCGGCACGGCCGTCGTCCAACTCCTCATCGACGCCATCGAGGGGAACGACACCGACGGACCGGTCGAGCAGGTGATACCGACCGAACTCATCGTCCGCACCTCATCGCAGCGCCGGCCCCCCCGTACGACGGTCAGCCCGCCGCGCTCACCCGCGAAGGACTGACTCCGTCCCATCGCCTCACCGCGTCCGCCGTCCCCGCCCCTGCCCGTGGGCGGGGACGGCGAAACCGGCCACCGAACCGGCCACAACCCTGGATTCGACCTTCTCAATTCGGGCGAAACAACCGGTGAACCCGGAGTGGACCCGGATTCACCACCCCTGGTGCGTCACACAGGAGGAACCTCATTCCTATGATGGGCGCACGACACCGCGGACCTCCCCGACCAGGCCGGTCCGCGATGTGCAGGGCATCGCGACCGTGGTGGAGGGGTCCATGACTCAGGGGGCCGGGCAGGAGCCCGTGGTGCGCACGGCGACATTGCGTGACTTCCGCGTACCGCCGTACGCCCGGGTGCCCGTACAGGGCCATGCCACCGAACCGACGGCCGCGGAGCCTCTGCCGGTGTCCCCACCGGCCGAGAACCCCGCCGCGCCCGCACCCCCGCAGGCCGCGCCGGCGACCCCACCGCCCGCACCGTCCGCACCCCCGCGGACCGCCCCGGCGCCTGCCGCCGCACCGGCACCGCCGCAGGCAGCGCCCGCGCCCACCGGGCCCTCGGCCGTGTCCACCACGCCGACGCCCACCGCGCCCATGCCCGCCGATCCGACCCTCCACCTGGGACGCCGTGCCGCCCCCGCGTACCCCGCCGCGGCCGGTTCCTCCATCGTCTCCGTCGCCACCGGCCACCCCGGCAACGCCTACCCCGAGGGCGCGATGCCCGACGGGTACACCCCGACCGAGCGCGACCTCCCGGTCATCAAGCGCGGTGACACCGTCCAGGTCCCGGTCGCCACCGAGCCCGCCACCGCCGCCGAGCCCGCCCCCGCGAGCGGCGAGGGCCCCGGCCCGCTCTACGTCGTCGGCGACGTCCACGGCTACCTCGACGAGCTCGTCGCCGCTCTGCGCGCCCAGGGCCTCATCGACGAGAACGGCGGCTGGGCCGCCGGCAACGCCCGCCTCTGGTTCCTCGGCGACTTCACCGACCGCGGCCCCGACGGCATCGGCGTCATCGACCTCGTCATGCGGCTCTCCGCCGAGGCGGCCGCCGCCGGCGGCTACTGCAAGGCCCTGATGGGCAACCACGAGCTGCTGCTCATCGGCGCCAAGCGCTTCGGCGACACGCCGGTGAACTCCGGCGCGGGCACCGCCACCTTCCAGGCCGCCTGGCTGCTCAACGGCGGTCAGAAGCACGACATGGACCGGCTCCAGGACGTCCACCTCCAGTGGATGTCCCGGCTCGACGCCGTGGTGCGCGAGGACGACCACCTCCTCCTGCACTCCGACACCACCGCGTACCTCGAATACGGCGAGACCATCGAGGACGTCAACGACACGGTCCACGAGATCCTCAACCGGAACGACGCCGACGAGGTCTGGGACGTCTTCCGCAAGTTCACCAAGCGCTTCGCCTTCCGCGACGAAGGCGGTCCGCAGGCCGTCCAGGAGCTGCTCTCCACCTACGGAGGCCACCGGATCGTCCACGGCCACAGCCCGATCCCCTACCTCCTCGGCCAGGTCGGCACGGAGGAAGGCGAGGACAGCGCGGGCCCGGTCGTCGACGGACCGCATGTGTACGCGGACGGTCTGGCGATCGCCATGGACGGCGGAGTGACCATGGCCGGAAAGCTGCTGGTCGTCCAACTCCCCCTGGACCGCTGAGGCATCACCCTGCGCATCCGGGGAAGGCGAATTCCGGAAACACCCTGTCAGCGCGTGGCACCGCCGCAATACCATCGGGTCCATCCGTAGCAGGCTCTCCTCCGTTTCTGCCCGACCCACCGTTCCTCACGGCTGAACCGGGCCCACGGAGCATCGGGGGATGCACATGAACGTGGCTCCGCACCTGCTGACCGAGGATCGCGCCGAGTACGAGCGGGTCCTCGACGACGCACTGAGCACCGCCCACGCACGTCCGGAACTCTCCGGGGCCGGGACCCGGCTCACGCACGCGCAGCTGCGTGCCATGACGCTGAACGCGACGGCGCTGGTGACGAGCGCGGCGGCGAGCGAGTACGAGCACTTCGTGAAGGTCCGTGAGGAGAACCGCGCGGCCCTCGGGAGCCGGGCGCCGGCCCCCTCCGACCGCCCCGGGCCCGGCGCGGGTGTCGTCGCGATCTTCACCGTCATGGTGCCGGTCCTCGCGGGGGCCGCAGCCGTCATATTCCTGCTGGTCGGCGCGGTGCTCCGGGCCCTCGCCCCGAGTCTGGTATTCGGCGCGACGCTGCTGACGGCCGGCCTGGTCTTCGGCGTCCTGGCCGCTGCCGGGCTGCTCTGCGCGGCCGTCGGGCTCCTCATGACGGCCCTGCGCAACCGCCCGGCCGAGGTGAGCACGGGAACCGCACCGGACGACGAGCTGTCCCTCGCCCGCGAGGCCTGGCGCCGCGCCCTCCTCGAGCGCGGCATCCTCCCGTTCCTCCGCGACGTCCTCGCGGCCACCGCCCCACCCGCCCCGCCGCCACCGCCCCTTCCCTGACACACCGCCGGCCCGCGACTCCCCCGGGGCCGCGGGCCGGCTCACGCGCCGGGGAAGGTCAGTCCGCCAGCGGCAGGTAGACGCGATTGCCGCTCGCGGCGAACTCCGCGGACTTCTCCGCCATGCCGGCCTCGATCTCCTGCTGCGTACCGCCGTGCTCACGACGGATGTCCTGCGAGATCTTCATCGAGCAGAACTTCGGACCGCACATCGAGCAGAAGTGCGCGGTCTTCGCGGGCTCCGCCGGCAGCGTCTCGTCGTGGAACTCGCGCGCGGTGTCCGGGTCGAGCGCCAGGTTGAACTGGTCCTCCCAGCGGAACTCGAACCGCGCGTCCGACAGCGCGTCGTCCCACTCCTGCGCGCCCGGGTGCCCCTTGGCGAGGTCCGCCGCATGGGCCGCGATCTTGTACGTGATGACTCCGGTCTTCACGTCGTCACGGTTCGGCAGGCCGAGGTGCTCCTTGGGCGTGACGTAACAGAGCATCGCCGTGCCCCACCAGGCGATCATCGCCGCGCCGATGCCGGAGGTGATGTGGTCGTACGCGGGCGCGACATCCGTGGTCAGCGGGCCGAGCGTGTAGAACGGCGCCTCCTCGCAGATCTCCTGCTGGAGGTCGATGTTCTCCTTGATCTTGTGCATCGGGACGTGCCCGGGGCCCTCGATCATCGCCTGCACGTTGTGGCGCTTGGCGATCGTGTTGAGCTCGCCGAGCGTGCGCAGTTCCGCGAACTGGGCCTCGTCGTTGGCGTCCGCGATCGAGCCGGGGCGCAGCCCGTCGCCGAGCGAGTACGTGACGTCGTACGCCGCCAGGATGTCGCAGAGCTCCTCGAAGTTCGTGTAGAGGAAGTTCTCCTTGTGGTGCGCGAGACACCAGGCGGCCATGATCGAGCCGCCGCGCGAGACGATGCCGGTCTTGCGGCGCGCGGTGAGCGGGACGTACGGCAGGAGTACGCCGGCGTGCACCGTCATGTAGTCCACGCCCTGCTCGGCCTGTTCGATGACCGTGTCCTTGTAGATCTCCCAGGTCAGGTCCTCGGCCCTGCCGTCGACCTTCTCCAGGGCCTGGTAGAGCGGCACGGTGCCGATCGGCACGGGGGAGTTGCGCAGCACCCATTCGCGGGTGGTGTGGATGTTCCGGCCGGTGGACAGGTCCATGACCGTGTCGGCGCCCCACTTGGTCGCCCAGGTCATCTTCTCCACCTCCTCCTCGATGGAGGAGGTGACGGCGGAGTTGCCGATGTTGGCGTTGACCTTCACCAGGAACCGCTTGCCGATGATCATCGGCTCGATCTCCGGGTGGTTGACGTTCGCCGGGAGCACCGCGCGGCCCGCGGCGATCTCCTCCCGTACGACCTCGGGGGAGACGTTCTCGCGGATCGCGACGTACTCCATCTCCGGGGTGATCTCGCCCCGGCGTGCGTACGCGAGCTGCGTCACCGCCTGGCCGTCGCGGCCCCTGCGCGGCAGCCGCGGGCGGCCGGGGAAGACGGCGTCGAGGTTCTTCAGCCCGCCGCCGCGCGGCGAGGTGTGCTTGATGCCGTCGTCCTCGGGGCGGGCCGGGCGGCCCGCGTACTCCTCGGTGTCGCCCCGCGCGATGATCCAGTTCTCGCGCAGCGGCGGAAGCCCCCGCCGTACGTCGGTGTCGACGGTGGGGTCGGTGTACGGGCCGGACGTGTCGTACAGCGTGACGTCCCTGCCGTTGGTGAGGTGCACCTGACGGACCGGCACCCGGAGGTCGGGGCGCGAGCCCTGGACGTACCCCTTGTGCCAGCCCGGCGTGCGCTCGCCGTCGGTGGAGGTGCCGTCCTGGTCGGAGGCAGGCGTGCGTGCATCCTGAATGGTCATGAGACCGATCTCCCTACGCCGGCATTACCCGGTAACAGGTTCGGCGGTCGGCGCAGCCTCTTCCCGTACGTGCGTACGGTGATCAGCGCCCTCTCAGCCCGGTGCTCCGAGCTCCCGCGTGTGCAAAGGTGCCACCACGCTAGCGCCATCCCTGGCGTGCTGAACAGTGGGCCCCCGTCGTTCTTGCGATGATCGGTCGGTGACTTCCCCCCAGCAGACTCCCGAGCCGCACGGCCACGACCACGGTCCCTCCCACGGGGCCGGCCAGGGGCATGGCCACAGCCACAGCCACGGCCCCGCCGCCCCGGTGTCCCGGCATCTGCGCAAGGTCATCGCCGCGGTCCTGATCCCCTTCGCCACGGCCGTCCTGGTCGGCCTCGCGGTGCTGTGGCCCGGTGGCGCCCCGGCCCATGAGCGCACCGGCGTCGGCTTCGACCGGCAGACCGAGCAGGGCAGGGTCGTGGCCGTCGAGCACGTCGACTGCAAGGACGTGAACGCCGCGCAGGTCCCGCCGACCGGGGACACCTCCACCCCGGAGGGACGCGAGGCGGTCGAAGCCCAGCAGGGGCAGTGCGCGAAGGCGACCGTCGAGGTGACCAGCGGTCCGGAGAAGGGGCGTACGTTCACCGAGATCGTGCAGCCGGACGCGCCGCGCCAACTGCACGAGGGGCAGGGCGTGGTGGTGGCGTACGCCCCCGACGCCCCGCGCGACCTGCAGTACTCGGTGACCGATGTGAACCGCAAGGTGCCGCTGGCGGTGCTCGCCGGCATCTTCGCCCTCGTCGTCGTGCTCGTCGGCCGGATGCGGGGCGTGATGGCGCTCATCGCCCTCGTCGCGAGCTTCCTCGTGCTCACGTTCTTCATCCTGCCGGCGATCCTGGAGGGGGCGAATCCGCTGGTGGTGGCGGTGGTCGGATCGAGCGCGATCATGCTGATCGCGCTCTACATGTGCCATGGCCTCTCGGCCCGCACCTCGGTGGCGGTGCTCGGGACGCTGATCTCGCTGCTGCTGATCGGTCTGCTCGGCTCGCTCTTCATCGGCTGGGCCTCGCTGAGCGGCAACACCGACGACAACACCGGTCTGATCCACGGCCTGTACCCGAGCATCGACATGTCCGGCCTGCTCCTCGCCGGGATCATCATCGGTTCGCTCGGTGTGCTCGACGACGTGACGGTCACCCAGACCTCGGCGGTCTGGGAACTGCACCAGGCCGATCCGGGCATGGGCCCCCGCGCGCTGTACCGGGCCGCCATCCGGATCGGCCGTGACCACATCGCCTCGGTCGTGAACACCCTGGTGCTCGCCTACGCGGGCGCCGCTCTCCCGCTGCTGCTGCTCTTCTCGATCGCGCAGAGCAGCATGGGGACGGTGGCCAACAGCGAGCTGGTCGCCGAGGAGATCGTGCGGACCCTGGTCGGATCGATCGGTCTGGTCGCCTCCGTACCGGTCACCACGGCACTCGCGGCACTGGTGGTCTCGGCCGACCGGGCGGAGGGCGAAGGGCGGCCGGGCGCGGGCGGCCGAAAGCCCACGGCGGTACGGGGCGGACGGCGCCGCCGCGCCAAGTGAGGCGTACGGGGGCGGGCGGCTCGTCGAGGCGGGCGGGCGGGTGAGGCCGGACCGGTGTGCGGAGGGCAGGTCAGGCGTACGGGGGGGCCGGTCAGGCGGCCGGTCCCGCGCTCTCCTCGGCCAGGATCCGGCCCAGTGCGGCTTCCAGGTTGTCCTCGAAGTCGCCGAGCGTCCGTTCCTGACCGAGCGGGACCAGCTTGTCCGTGCGGTCGAGGAAGGCGACCAGCGGCGGCGCGCTCGCCCGGAACAGGGCGCGGTCGCCGCCGACCTGGAGCCGGATGGAGACGTCGGAGAGTCCCTCGGGTTCCGTCGGGGCGATGTGGACATCGCCGTCCCCGCTCGGCCGGTTGATCCCGTCGAGCAGCAGCTCCCTGCCGAAGGCCCAGGTCACAGGAGCGTCTCCGGGGAGGTGGAAGGTCATCCGCACCGCGTAGGGATCCCGGGCCTCATATCGCAGTTCGACCGGGATCTTGAAGGAGAGCTCCTCGGAGACGAGGAAGCTCATCAGGACTTCGGCCTGGACGGACTCTCGCATCGTGTACCCCGCAGTAGATGAAGTAGTTGCGTAAACACAGCTGCTGAAACCTGTGACCGAAACGGCCAGGAATGATCCCCCGTGGCCCTCTTGACGCAATCGTGCTGTAAGCACTAGCAGATCACAAGGAGTGATTTTTCAGATACTGATAGAGAAAGCGAGTGAGCTGAAGAGCCGTCCGATCTCGGTGCGTAGTCGCTCGATTGCGGGCAGCAACCGTTCTTCCTGGTGGAGGGGGAGGGAAATGGCCATTGCGGCCGCTGTGGAGCCCGCCGTGATGGGGATCGCGGCACAGACCGTGCCGAGCGCATATTCCTGACGCTCCACCAGGGGTTCCATTCGCCCCAAACCGTCCAAACGCTCCAAAAGCAGACGGCGATTACGCACCGTGTACGGAGTGATGGCATCCACCGGATGGCGGTCAAGGTGGTCTTGACGAGATTTCAGATCGAGTTGACTCAGCAGGCACTGCCCGATGGCGTGCGCGTGCGCGGTCTCGCGGAAGTCGGCCCATTCCTCCACCGCGGGGGCGGAAGGGGTGTCGGCGACGGCGACGAGTTCGATCTCCCCCTCGCGGTAGAGGGCGAAGTAGACCGGCACACCGATCTCGTCCCGCCAGCGGGCAAGGGAGTCTTCGATCTTGATGCGACGATTCTGCACAGCTCCGCCGCCGGCGAGCCGGAAGGCGGCGTCCCCCAGGACGAACACACCCTTCTCGCGGCGCAGATAGCCCTCGTGCGTCAGGGTGCGGAGCAGGTGGTACGTGGTGGGCAGCGGGAGGCCCGTCTCACGGGCGAGCTGTTTGGCCGGCGCGCCGCCCTCATGGGAGGACACGGCCTCCAGAAGTCTCAGCGCCCGCTGCACCGAGCCGATCAGGGTAGGCGCAGCCGTCTGCGTAGCCATGGCCAAAGGTCACCCCCAGGCGTGACGACGGATGCACTGCACCCGCCCGCGGGGGCCGCCCCCGCGCGCCCGCCGGACCTGGGAAACCGCTGGTCAGAGCGGAGGTCTACGCCTGTAGTCCCCAACGCGGCGGAGAGATTCCACTCTAGTGGCAGCCTCTGGGGCCATGCCCTGATTCGACCAGGGCGTTCCCCCGGGCGGGCTAATACCCTCCGTCGCCTTCATACCGCTGAGTAGCTTGTGCTACCACTCCTCGCGCGAGCGGTCGGAGGAGGTGAACTTCCGTACGACATAGATCAGTCCGGCGACGAGGGCCACGAAGAGCAGCACCTTGAAGAGCAGCCCGACCACGAAGGCCAGGACGCTGGTGATCAGCCCTCCGAAGACGAGCAGCGCGAGCACCGGTATGGCGACCCACTTCACCCACCAGGGCATCCCCGCGAGAATCTCCTGCACGGCCATCGTCCTACCTCGCTCTCGAAGTCCGTTCCACGCACTCCGCGCCGAACACCTTCAGGCTAGGGGCCGGAAGAGGCCCACGGGGACGCCGCGGCCCCCGCTCTCCCCTGATCCGACCCCTAGGGGGTGTCTTGTCGATCAGGGCAGCCCAACGGATCGGGGGCTCAGCTCTCCGGCGGGGAGAAGACCACCATCACCCGCAGGTCCTCGCTGACGTGATGGAACTTGTGCTCCACCCCGGCCGGCACATAGACCACGCTCCCGCGCGCCACCTGGGTCGTCTCCGTCCCGACCGTGATCGCAGCCCGGCCGCTCACCACGAAGTACACCTCGTCCTGGCCGTGCGGCTGCTGCGGATCGAGCTCCCCGGCGTCCAGCGCGTACAGGCCCACCGACATGTTCCGCTCCCGCAGGAACTGGAGGTACGCGCCCTTGTTCGCGGCACGCTCCGCCTCCAGTTCGTCCAGTCGGAATGCCTTCATCGCCCGTCCGCCCCTGCCCTCGGCCCGATCATGTCTGCCACGATCAGACACATGATGAATTTCGTAGTCAAGACGCTCGCCAACGCGGGCGCCCTGGGAGTCGCCATCTGGCTGCTCCAGGACATCACCCTGACCGGTGAGAGCACCGGCAAGAAGGCCCTGACCCTCATTCTCGTCGCCCTGGTCTTCGGGCTCGTGAACTTCTTGGTCAAGCCCGTCGTCAAGCTGCTGACGCTGCCCCTCTTCATCCTGACGCTCGGCCTGATCACTCTCGTGGTCAACGCCCTGATGCTGCTCCTCACCTCCTGGCTCGCCGAGCAGTTCGACCTCAGCTTCCACGTGGAGGGCTTCTGGACCGCCGTGCTCGGCGGCCTGATCATCTCCGTCGTCTCGTGGGCGCTGAACGTCGTGCTCCCCGACGGCGACTGAGTGGGGACCATGGCCTACCGCGTCTGCTTCGTCTGCACGGGCAACATCTGCCGTTCGCCGATGGCCGAGCACGTCTTCCGCAGGCGGGTGGAGGAGGCCGGTCTCGGCGCGGCGGTGCGGGTCGACAGCGCCGGCACCGGTGGCTGGCACGAGGGCGACGCCGCCGACCCGCGCGCGGTCGCCGTGCTCGACGAGAACGGCTACACCTCCGCGCACACCGCACGCCGGTTCCAGGCCTCCTGGTTCTCCGGCCTGGACCTGGTGATCGCGCTGGACCAAGGGCATCTGCGGGAGCTCCGGAAGCTCGCCCGCACGCCCGAGGAGGCGGCGCGGATACGACTGCTGCGCTCCTACGACCCCGCCGCGCGGGGCCGCCTCGACGTCCCCGACCCGTACTACGGGGGCCCCGAGGCTTTCGAGGAGTGCCTGGAGATGGTGGAGGCCGCGAGCGAGGAACTGCTCGCGGCCGTACGCCGAGAGATCAAGGAGCGGACACCGTGACCGACAAGGACTACGGCGACGGCACGCGCGCCGTGCGGGCCGGGCTGCCCGAACCGGTGAAGTACGAGCCGACCCTGCCCGGCCCGGTCTTCGCCGCGCACTTCCACCTGCCGGGCGAGCCGACGGGCCCGTACACCTACGGCCGCGACGAGAACCCCACCTGGACCCATCTGGAACGGGCCATCGGCGAGCTGGAGGCGCCGGGGGAGCAGGGCGTCGAGACGCTGGTCTTCGCCTCGGGCATGGCCGCGATCTCCGCCGTCCTCCTCTCCCAGCTGAAGGCGGGCGACGCGGTGGTGCTGCCCACCGACGGCTACCAGGCCCTGCCCCTGCTGCACGAGCAGCTGCGGGCGTACGGCATCGAGGTCCGCACCGCTCCGACCGGCGGCGACGGGCAGCTCGCCGTGCTCGACGGGGCCCGCCTCCTCTGGATCGAGACCCCGTCCAATCCCGGGCTCGACGTCTGCGACATCCGGCGCCTGGTGCGTGAGGCGCATGCCGCGGGGGCGCTCGTCGCCGTCGACAACACCCTCGCCACCCCGCTCGGCCAGCGCCCGCTCGAACTGGGCGCCGATTTCTCCGTCGCCAGCGACACCAAGGGCATGACCGGGCACGGCGACATCCTGCTCGGCCATGTCAGCTGCCGCGATTCCCGGCGGGCGGCGGAGGTGCGGCGTTGGCGCAAGGTCGTCGGTGCCATCCCCGGCCCCATGGAGGCCTGGCTCGCCCACCGCTCACTCGCCACGCTCCAGCTGCGGATCGACCGGCAGTGCTCCACCGCCCTCGCCCTCGCGCGAACGCTCGCCGACCGCGCGGACGTGACCGGGCTTCGTTACCCGGGGCTGCCCACCGATCCCTCGCACACGGTGGCCGCCGCGCAGATGCGGCGCTTCGGGCCCGTGGTCTCCTTCGAACTCGCGGACCGGAAACGGGCCGAGCGGTTCCTCGAAGAACTGCGGATCGTGGACGACGCCACCAGCTTCGGCGGGGTGCGCTCCACGGCGGAGCGGCGCGGACGCTGGGGCGGCGACGCGGTCGCGGAGGGCTTCATCCGGTTCTCGGTCGGCGCCGAGGACCCGGAGGACCTGATCGCCGATGTGCTGCGGGCTCTCGACGAGGCCGGCGCCACCGCCTGAGACCGGCCGCGGATACGCGGACCGGGGCGCTCCGAGCCTCCCCCCTCGTGGCTCGGAACGCCCTCGGTCCACGCGCGGAGACCGCCTGAGCAAGGCTAGTTGACTGTGCGTCAGTGTCCAATCACGGTAGCGACAGAGACCTATCGACTTATTTATAGTTGGACGGTCCTGAGGGGCAGTCGGTCGACCGCATGAGTCGAACGGCCGCACGGCCGGGAGGAGGCGGACATGGACCTGGCCCTGCTGCGCACGTTCGTGGCGGTGCACCGGGCCGGCTCCTTCACCCGCGCCGCCGCGCTGCTCGGCCTCTCCCAGCCGGCCGTCACCAGCCAGATCCGCACCCTCGAACGACAGCTCGGGCGGCCGCTGTTCCTCCGGCAGGCCCGCGGAGTCACCCCGACGACCATCGGCGACGAGCTCGCGCACCGGGCCGCTCCGCATCTGGACGCGCTCGTCGAGATCGCCGAGACCGGCCTCGCCGAGGAGAGCGGCGTCCGCACCCTCCATGTCGCCGGGCCCCCGGAGTTCACGGCGTTCCGCGTCCTGCCCGCCCTCACGCCGCTCATCGGCCAGGGGCTCGCCATACGGGCGTCGTTCCTCGGCAACACGGAGGAGATCCTCGACGGCCTCGCCGCGGGCCACCATGATCTGGCCGTCGCCACCGCCCGCCCCCGGGGCGGTCTGCTGGTCTCCACACCGCTCTGCGACGAGGAGTACGTCCTGGTCGCGGCGGAACGCTGGGCGAACCGGCTCTCCCCCGAGGTCCTGCGCAAGGGCGCCGTGGCCCTCGAACAGCTCCCCGTGGTCGAGGTGCATGAGTCGCTGCCGTTCGTCGCCCGCTACTGGGCGAGCGTCTTCGATTCCAAGCCGGCGGTCGCCGCCGCGGTCATCGCCCCCGATCTGCGCGCTGTACGGGACTCCGCCGCCTCCGGCGCCGGGCTCGCCGTCCTGCCCCGCTACCTCTGTGAGGAGGCTCTGGAGCAGGGCCGGCTCGTGGCGCTGCTCGACCCCCCGGTCCCTCCGCTGCGTACCTACTTCCTCGTCGTACGGACGGGGACGCTCGCGCTGCCGCCGATCGCGCGGGCTCATGAGGGGCTGCTGCGGGCCGCGGTGGACTGGTGAGTTTCAGGACACCCGGGACGGGCCATTTTCTTCCCATGAACGAACGGCCCGTGATCAAACGCACCGCACGCGCCATCCTGCTCGACGGGGACGACCTCATCCTCATCAAGCGCACCAAGCCGGGGATGGATCCCTACTGGCTCACGCCCGGTGGCGGCGTGGAACCCTCCGACACCACCGTCGTCCAAGCCCTGCACCGCGAGGTGTACGAGGAGCTCGGCGCCAAGATCACCGACGTGGTCCCCTGCTTCGTCGACACCGTCGAGCACATCGTCGACGGCGGCGTCTCCGGAGTGAAGGTCCAGCACTTCTTCGTGTGCCGGCTCGACTCCATGGACCCCTCGCTGCGCCACGGCCCCGAGGTCGAGGAACCGGTCGGCGAGTACGAGATCGTCCGGGTGCCCTTCAGTCGGGTCGGCATCGCGGCTGTGCACCTCGTCCCGCTCTCCCTGCGCCACTACCTCGACGGCAACATCGAGGGGGTCCGCGCGATGCACGCCCCCGACCTGGGCTGATCGGAGGCCGCCGCAGGGGCGAGCTCCGCGAGGAAGTCGTGACGGATGCGCTCCACCGGGACCCCCGCGTCCCGGAGCGCGTCCACCCCGCGACGGACCATGCCGAGCGGACCCGAGAGATAGGCGTCGCGTCCACTCCACGGACCGTAACGGCAGACGGCCTCTGGGAGCCGGCCCTGCTCCTCGGTGACCGGGTGGACGGAGAGCCAGGGAAAGGTCTTCTGGAGCCGCAGCATCGTGTCGATGTCGTAGAGGTCGTGACCGCTGCGCGCCCCGTAGAAGACATCGACCGGCCGGCGGTCCCCGTGCTCGGCGACATCCTCGACCAGGGCCTTGATCGGCGCTATCCCGGTGCCGCCGCCCACACAGAGCAGACCGGTGTCCGTGGCGTGGTCGACCGTCATGGAACCGGCCGGCGGGCCCAGGCGCAGTACGTCCCCGGGGCGTGCCCGGTGGACCAGTGCGTTGGACACCCAGCCGGCCGGAACCGCCTTGACGTGGAGGGACAGCAGTCCGTCGGGTCGTGGCGCCGACGCGAAGGAGTAGTGCCGCCAGACCCGCGGCCACCACGGGGTCTCCAGCGTCGTGTACTGCCCCGCGAGGAAGGGATACGGCTGGTCGGGCCGGAGCGTGACGACGGCGATGTCCGGGGTCCGCAGATCATGGGAGACCACCTCGGCCTGCCACCACGCGGGCGCCGACCGCTCGTCCTCCGCCGCAGCGTCGATCATGATCTGCGAGATCGTCGTGTACGTACGGACCCAGGCCGCCTCGGTCTCCTCGTCCCAGCTCGTCGTCGCGTACCGGACGAGTGCGCCGATCAGCGCCTCGCCCACGGCCGGATAGTGGGCGGAGTGGGTGCCGTACTTGCGATGGCCCCTGCCGAGGTTCTCCAGGTACGCGGTGAGCACCGGTGTGTCGTCCAGGTGCTCCGCCGCGGTGAGGAGGGCCTTCAGGAGCCGGTCCCGCTGGGTGTCCATGGCCGCGGGGAACATGTCGCGCAGCTCGGGGTTCCTGATGAAGAGCAGCGCGTAGAAGTACGAGGTCACCCGGTCGGCGACCGGGGCGATCTCCGCCAGAGTGCGCCGTACGAGGACCGCGTCGGCGGATGCTTCGCCAGGTATTCGCGGCTCGTTCCCGTCCGCGGCCGCCGTCTCCTCGTCCGCCGCCGGCCGAGCTTCGTCCGCGTCACTCACCCTGGGCTCGCGGGCGTCCGCGTCCTCCGCTGCCCTCGTGGTGGTCGGAGCATCCATCATGTGCCTCGCCCTCGCGCTGGCCGGCTTCCGTGGTCGCAGCATGACCCTTCCGTCCGGCGCTTCGGACAGAAAGCGGAGTTCTCGGGCCAAAGGGCGGGCTTTATGACTAAGCTGCGCGGTTTTGGACCAGAGCGTAGGCCTCGCGCAGATCGCCGCCGGTGTAGGTGTAGCGGGAGACCCCGGCGAGATGATGGTCCGCGTTCACCGCCACGGTGTCCGGCACGATCGCGAAGAGTTCCGCATCGGACATGGAGTCCCCGTAGGCGACGCAGTCGGCGGGGTCCACCCCGAACTCCGCGCAGAGTCGCCCCGCGATCCGCACCTTCGCCCTCGCGTCCAGGATGCTGGGCCGGTGGATCGGCTCGGTGAAGGGGACGGCGGGCCATCGCGAACCGTGCGCCGCGTCGGCACCCCAGTCGAGAAGCCGCTCGACGAAGAAGTCGGGAGAGAGGGAGATGACCGCACAGCGGTCGCCCCGGTCCCGGATGTCGGCCCAGACCTCGCGGATGCCGTCCAGCCAGGGCGCTCCTTCGAAGGCGGCCGCGACCTGTGCCTCGGTGAGCGCGGACCACAGCTCGCGGGCCCGGACGGCGAACTCGTCGGGGGTCATGCCCTGGAGGAAGCTCT
This sequence comes from Streptomyces sp. NPDC058326, assembly GCF_042879855.1. Lineage (NCBI taxonomy): Bacteria > Bacillati > Actinomycetota > Actinomycetes > Kitasatosporales > Streptomycetaceae > Streptomyces > Streptomyces sp. NPDC058326. Next base: position 121,955 of record NZ_JBHVZO010000003.1, read on the forward strand.
CCTCAAGCGCGGTGATCTCGTCCAGGACCCCCAGTTGCCGGGAGATCTCCACCGCCGCGGCCGATCCCCTGATCAGGGTGCCGTCGAGGTCGAAGAGGTGCAGTCGCTGTCTACGGGGTTTCACGTGAAACATCGTCCCCATGGAGCAGGGTGGAATCAACGCGCCTTCGGGTATCGGCCAGATCCGGTAAAGCGCTGGACGGAAGATCACCGCGTCGGACAGCCTGACAGCATGCCGATCTCCTCCCCTTCCCTCGCCCAGCTCCCCATTCGGCGCCTCACCTCGGAGGACCTCCTCGCCTGCGCCGACCTCGCCGAGAACCGGGGCTGGCAGCGCGAGGAACACAAGTGGGGGCTGCTGCTCACCGCCGGCACCGGGTACGGCATCGACGACCCCTCCGGAACCGGACTGACCGCCTGCTCCGTGGTCACCTCGTACGGCCCGGGGCTCTCCGCGATCGGCATGGTGCTCGTCGCCGAGCGGTACGCCCGCCAAGGGGTGGGACGCCGGCTCATGGAGCATGTCATCGAGGAGGCCGGGGAGACACCGCTCACTCTCTACGCCACGGCAAACGGCCAGCCCCTCTACGAGCAGCTGGGCTTCACGCAGACGAGCCGGTCGGAGATGGTGCTCGGGCGGTTCACCTTCACCACACCCGCCCCGGCGGTTCCGGTGCGCCCGGCGACAGCGGAGGACCTTCAGGCGATCCTGCGCCTGGACCATGAGGTCTTCGGCCTCGACCGCACCCCGATGATCACCCGGCTCCCCGCGTTCGCGGACCACCTCCGGGTCGCGGAGGTGGACGGGGAGATCACGGGCTTCGCGGCGGCCTGGCCCAATATGGACACCCATGTCGTCGGACCGCTGATCGCCCGGGACCCGGCCACGGCCCAGGCACTGATCGCCTCCCTGGCGGCCGCCACCGACCGACCGCTGCGCACGGACATCGACGTACGCCACACCTCTCTACTCGGCTGGGCGAAGGAGAACGGCATCGACACGATCGCCACCACCTCGGTGATGGTCCGCTCGCTCCCCGACCTCCCCGGCGACTGGCGCCGCCGCTTCGCTCCGCTGACCGTCGCGGCCGGATAGTCCGCCCGCCCCGGACCCCGCAGCGCGCCCCGGACCCGGCGGGCCGGCCTGCCCCGGACAAAGTTACTTGCACACGCGCATTATTGCGTCGCATCGTCTACCCTGGGTCGAGAGCCGCTCTGGTGCCGAGGAGAGACCGAGGAGAGACATGACCGCGACCGACCCCGCCCTCACCGCGCTCTCCCAGCGCTGGTGCGCCCTCTCCCTGCTGCACGGCAGGATCGAGTCCCACCTTGAGCGTGCCCTGGAGGCCCGGCACGGCCTGAGCGTGCGGGAGTACTCGCTGCTCGACGTCCTCAGCCGCCAGCACAGCGGCCCGGGGGGACACCTCCAGATGAAGCAGGTCGCCGACGCGGTCGTCCTCAGCCAGAGCGCCACCACCCGGCTCGTCACCCGGCTCGAAGACCGCGGTCTGCTCACCCGGTACCTCTGTGCCACCGACCGGCGCGGCATCTACACCGATGTCACCGAAGCCGGCCAGAAGCTCCTGGAAGAGGCCCGCCCCACCAACGACAGCGCGCTGCGCGAGGCCCTCGACGAGGCGGCGAAGAACCCTGAGCTGGCCCCGCTGGTCCAGGTGGTCGAGGGTCTGACCGTTCCCGCGTGACGGGGAGCCGGAAGCCGCGGGCGCGAGCGGGACGGCCCGCTCACACGCGAGCGGTACCACCGGCAGACCGGCGTACGCTGCGGGCATGAGCGATCTTGAGATACGCCCCGCCACAGCGGAGGACCTCCAAGCCATCGTCGCGATGCTCGCCGACGACCCCCTGGGCGCGCAGCGTGAATCCCCGGACGACCTCGGCCCCTACCTCACCGCCTTCGATCGCCTGGCGCACGACCCCCACCAGCACCTCGTCGTGGCCGTCCGGGCGGACAAGGTCGTCGGCACCCTCCAGCTGACGGTCATCCCGGGACTCTCCCGCAGGGGCGCCACCCGCTCGATCGTCGAAGGCGTCCGCATCCATGCGGATGAGCGCGGCAGTGGGCTGGGGACACAGCTCATCGAATGGGCCGTCGAGGAGTCCGGACGCCAGGGCTGCCGGCTCGTTCAGCTGACCTCCGACGCCACCCGCACCGACGCCCACCGCTTCTACGAGCGACTTGGCTTCGAGGCCTCCCACGTGGGCTTCAAGAAGAACCTCTGACCGGCCAACGAGACGGCTGCACGCAGGGCCGGCGGCCCTGCGTGCAACGTCACATGAGGCACCACGTCCCGGCACGGTGTTTCACGTGAAACCCATAGAACGGCTCAGAGGCCGCGCCACCCGGCCTCGTCCACCCCGCCCGGAACGGCATCCTCGGGCGCGTACGGCTCCCGGGTGAAGACGAACGAGCCAAGGTCGAGATGGCTCACACTGCCGTCGGCGCGCCGGACCGCCCGCAGCGTCTCGCCCGCGTAGTAGCCGTTCAGCCCGACCCAGCCACCCTCGGGCAGCGCCCGGAAGCGGGCACGTCGCCCGGCTCCCCGCAAGGGTTCCAGCACCACTCCCCGCTCGGGGCCGAGCCGCAGCCCGTAGGCGTACGTCCCCCAGTACCAGGGCCCCGTCAAGGCAAGGAGCTCCTCGTCGACCTCGGACTCCGGAAGCGGGCGCCACGGCTCCGGGAACCTCGGCTCCGCCTCCGCCACGATCCGCACCAGATCAGCTGCCACGAGCGCCGCCGGCGGCCCTGAGGTGGCATTGGCGAGGGCGATCGCCGCAAGCCCCTCCTCCACGCTCACCCAGAGGGTGGCCACGAAGCCAGGAAGCGACCCGGTGTGGCCGATCAAGGTCCGGCCGTCCTTGCGCAACAGCTGAAGACCGAGTCCGTAGCCTCCCTCCCACTCCCCCTCGCCCGCCGGGGAGGCCGGAACCCGCATCTCCTCCACGGAGGACGCGGCGAGCACCCGCTCGTCACCCGCTGCGAGGAAGGCGGCGAACCGGGCGAGATCCGCCGCCGTCGACCAGAGCTGCCCCGCCGGCGCCATCAGCCCCAACGACTCGGACGGCTCCGGCAGCATCACATCGGCCCAGGGGTGCACCGCCCAGCCACCCGCGTGCGGCGCGACCGGATCGACCGTCGTACGGCCCATCCCCAGAGGCTCCAGGATCTCGCGCCGCAGCGCCTCCTCCCAGGACACCCCTCGCACGGACTCCACCAGCGAACCGAGCAGCGTGTAACCGGGGTTGGAGTAGTGGTGACGGCGCCCCGGCGTCTGGAGGAGGGGTTGCTCCCCCAGGACGTCGGAGAGCTCCGGCCGAAGCGTGGCGGACGAACGCTCCCACCACTGGCCGGGGGTCTCCGCCGCGAGACCTCCACTGTGGGTCAGGAGTTGAGCGACCGTCACCTCGCCGACCCCCGTGCCCTTGAGATGCCGCTCCAGCGGATCGTCAAGGCTCAGAAGGCCCTCGTCCCGCAGGCGCATCACCAGCACGGCGGTGAACACCTTGGTGAGAGAACCGATCCTGAACTGCGTGTCGGCGTCCGGCGCGTGCCCGTCCACGCAACTGCGCGAACCGCTCCACACCAACGCTCCGTCGCGCACCACCGCCCCAACAAAGGAAGGCGCCCGCCCCTCCGACTGGGCGACCGCGAGGCGATGCAGCAGAGCCCGCTCGGTACCGGGCAGCAAGGCTTCGAAAGATGTCGTCATGAGGGCCATCCAACGCGATGCCCTCCCCAAAGGCCCCCGGGTTTCCGCCCGGACGGCCCGACGGCCCGACGGACGGACTGCCCGACGGACGGACGGCCGGACGCGCCGGGCCCTCCGGTCACGTCTGGGCCATGTCCACGAAGCGCGAGTAGTGGCCCTGGAAGGCCACGGTGATGGTGGCCGTCGGGCCGTTACGGTGCTTGCCCACGATGATGTCCGCCTCGCCCGCCCGGGGGGACTCCTTCTCGTATGCGTCCTCGCGGTGCAGCAGGATCACCATGTCGGCGTCCTGCTCGATCGAGCCGGACTCACGCAGGTCGGAGACCATCGGCTTCTTGTCGGTGCGCTGCTCAGGGCCACGGTTCAGCTGCGAGAGCGCGATCACGGGCAGCTCCAGCTCCTTGGCGAGGAGCTTCAGGTTTCGCGACATGTCGGAGACCTCTTGCTGGCGGCTCTCCTGCCGCTTCGAGCCGCCCGACTGCATGAGCTGCAGATAGTCGATGATGACGAGCTTGAGGCCGTTGCGCTGCTTCAGCCGGCGGCACTTCGCCCGGATCTCCATCATCGAGAGGTTCGGTGAGTCGTCGATGTAGAGCGGTGCCTGCGAGACGTCCGGCATCCTGCGCGCGAGGCGCGTCCAGTCCTCGTCGGTCATCGTGCCGGAGCGCATGTGGTGCAGCGCGACCCGGGCCTCGGCCGAGAGCAGACGCATCGCGATCTCGTTCCGGCCCATTTCGAGGGAGAAGATGACGCTGGGCAGGTTGTGCTTGATGGACGCCGCCCGGGCGAAGTCCAGGGCGAGGGTCGACTTACCCATGGCAGGACGGGCCGCGATGATGATCATCTGGCCGGGGTGCAGGCCGTTGGTGAGCGAATCGAGGTCGGTGAAACCGGTGGGTACACCGGTCATCTCGCCGCTGCGGGAGCCGATCGCCTCGATCTCGTCGAGCGCCCCCTCCATGATGTCGCCGAGCGGAAGATAGTCCTCGGTGGTGCGCTGCTCGGTGACCGCGTAGATCTCGGCCTGGGCCGAGTTCACGATCTCGTCGACGTCTCCGTCGGCCGCGTAGCCCATCTGCGTGATCTTGGTGCCGGCCTCCACGAGACGGCGCAGGACGGCCCGTTCGTGGACGATCTCCGCGTAGTACGAGGCGTTGGCGGCGGTCGGTACGGACTGGACCAGGGTGTGCAGATAGGAAGCGCCGCCCACCCGGGTGATCTCTCCGCGCTTGGTGAGCTCGGCGCCGACCGTGATCGGGTCGGCCGGCTCGCCCTTGGCGTAGAGGTCGAGAATCGCGGCGTAGACGGTCTCGTGGGCGGGCTTGTAGAAGTCGTTGCCCTTGATGATCTCCACGACGTCCGCGATGGCGTCCTTGGAGAGCAGCATGCCGCCGAGAACGGACTGCTCGGCGTCGAGGTCCTGCGGGGGCACGCGCTCGAAGCCGGAGAGCCCCCCGTCCCAGGGGCCGTCGCCGCCCCGCTCGTGCTGGTCGTCACGCCCTCTGCCCCGCCCGCGCCCGTCGACGCGGGTACGGGGGGGCAGCCGGTCGCTCGGTCCGCTGTCGGCCCAGGGGTCGTCCAAGGGCTCGGTAACGCTCACCAAGCCACCTCCTCCCGTCCGCTCCGCGGACCTCGCCGTGCCACTCTTTCCTACGCCACGGCCTTCATCAAAGAGTGGCTGCGCGTCCGCTTCTGGCGCGTCGGGCGCCGGTCCACGGTAGGCCCGCGAGAGGCGTCAGCCAATCTGGTTATCCACAGGCCCTGTGGGTGAACGGCCAGATGCTGTGGAGAACCCCCCGGAACCTGTGCACGGAGCGGGGGACAGCCATGTGGACAAACTCATAAGGACCCCCACACCACTCGCCTGACCTGGTGTTTTTCCATCCACGGGCTGTGGGGGAGAAAAACTTTCTCCCCCAGCTCAAGATCAGAACAAACGACCCACACCCGAAGCCCCTTACCCTCATCAAGTAAGGACTCCATAGGCATTGCGTCGCTTACCTGTGGAAGATTAGATTGACCCCCATGACCCAGGCCCCCGCGACCTCCAGGGCCGACCGCCGCCGACACGACCGCGAGATCATCTCCCTCGCCCTGCCGGCCTTCGCCGCACTGGTCGCCGAGCCGCTCTTCCTCATGGTCGACAGCGCAGTCGTCGGCCATCTCGGCACCCCCCAGCTCGCGGGTCTCGCCATCGCCGCCGCCCTGCTGTCGACCGCCGTCAGCGTCTTCGTCTTCCTCGCCTACGCCACCACGGCCGCCGTCGCCCGCCGGGTCGGTGCCGGAGACCTCCAGGCCGCCATCCGTCAGGGCATGGACGGCATCTGGCTCGCCCTCCTCCTCGGCGCCGCGGTCGTCGCACTGACCCTGCCCGCGGCACCCTGGCTCGTCGACGTCTTCGGAGCCTCCGACACCGCGACCCCCCACGCCGTCACCTACCTCAGAATCTCCAGCCTCGGCATCCCCGCGATGCTGGTGGTCCTGGCCGCCACCGGCGTCCTGCGGGGCCTCCAGGACACCCGTACCCCGCTCTACGTGGCCATCGCCGGCTTCACGGCCAACGCCGCGCTCAGCATCGGGCTGGTCTACGGGGCGGGCCTCGGCATCGCGGGCTCCGCCTGGGGCACGGTCATCGCCCAGTACGGCATGGCGTCCGCCTACCTCGTCGTGGTCGTACGCGGTGCCCGGCGCCACGGAGCCTCCCTCCGCCCCGACGCGGCCGGCATCCGCGCCTCCGCCCAGGCCGGCGTGCCGCTCCTCGTCCGTACGCTCTCGCTGCGCGCCGTCCTGATGATCGCCACGGCCGTCGCCGCCCGGCTCGGTGACGCGGAGGTCGCCGCCCACCAGATCATCCTGTCCCTGTGGAGCCTGATGGCCTTCGCCCTCGACGCGATCGCCATCGCGGGCCAGGCCATCATCGGTCGGTATCTCGGCGCGGGTGACGCCCAAGGCGCGCGCCAGGTCTGCCGCCGCATGGTCCAGTGGGGCGTCGTCTCCGGTGTGGTGCTGGGCGCGCTCATCGTCGTCGCCCGGCCCCTGTTCATCCCGCTCTTCACCGGCGACACCACGGTCCAGGACACCTTGCTCCCGGCCTTGCTCGTGGTCGCCGTCTCCCAGCCGATCTCCGGAGTGGTCTTCGTCCTCGACGGCGTCCTGATGGGCGCGGGGGACGGCCTCTACCTGGCATGGGCCATGCTGCTGACCCTTGCCGTCTTCGCCCCGGTCGCCCTCGCGATCCCCGCGCTCGGCGGCGGGCTCACAGCCCTGTGGTGGGCGATGACGCTGATGATGTCGGTCCGGATGGCCACGCTCTGGCTGCGCTCCCGATCCGGTCGCTGGATCGTCACGGGCGCCACCCGGTGATGTTTCACGTGAAACGCCCTCATTCTTCTGAGAAGAGGCCATAAAGCAGCGGAAGGGCCGCACCCCGGGGGGTGCGGCCCTTCCTCACTGCTGAGCGCAGACTGCCAAGGGCAGCGTTACGCGGCGACGACCTCGACGCCGAGCTTCGCGGCAACCTCGGGGTGCAGACGCACGGACACCTGGTGCGAGCCCAGGGTCTTGATCGGCGAACCGAGCTCGACGCGACGCTTGTCGACGTCGGGGCCACCCGCGGACTTGATCGCCGAGGCGATGTCGGCCGGGGTCACGGAGCCGAAGAGACGGCCGGCGTCGCCGGAGCGAACGGCCAGGCGCACCTTCGTGCCCTCGAGGCGGGCCTTGATCTCGTTGGCCTGCTCGATGGTCGCGATCTCGTGGATCTTGCGGGCGCGGCGGATCTGCGCCACGTCCTTCTCGCCACCCTTGGTCCAGCGGATCGCGAAACCACGCGGGACCAGGTAGTTGCGAGCGTAGCCGTCCTTGACGTCGACGACGTCGCCAGCGGCACCGAGGCCAGAGACCTCGTGGGTGAGGATGATCTTCATTTTTCGGTCACCCTTCCCTTATCGCGCGGTGGACGTGTAGGGCAGCAGCGCCATCTCACGGCTGTTCTTGACGGCCGTGGCGACGTCACGCTGGTGCTGCGTGCAGTTGCCGGTCACGCGGCGGGCACGGATCTTGCCGCGGTCGGAAATGAACTTCCGCAGCATGTTCGTGTCCTTGTAGTCCACGTAGACGGTCTTGTCCTTGCAGAACGCGCAGACCTTCTTCTTAGGCTTGCGCACAGGCGGCTTCGCCATGGTGTTTCTCCTGTGTGATCAAGAAGTGGGGGTACGAGCCACTTCGAGGGCTTGCGCCCTAGAAGGGGGGCTCGTCCGAGTAGCCGCCGCCGGAGTTTCCACCCCAGCCGCCACCGCCGCCACCGGCCTGCTGGCCGCCGCCGGAGGAGGAGGCACCGCCGGTCGCCCACGGGTCGTCGGCGGGAGCACCGCCACCACCCTGCTGGCCACCGCCGGAGTTTCCGCCCCAGCTGCCACCGCCGCCGCCGGCCTGCTGGCCGCCGCCACCGCCGCCGTACCCACCCTGGCCGCCGCGACCGGTGGTCTTGGTGACCTTGGCCGTGGCGTTCTTGAGGCTGGGGCCGACTTCCTCGACGTCCAGCTCGTAGACCGTGCGCTTGACGCCCTCACGGTCCTCATAGGACCGCTGCTTCAGCCGGCCCTGCACGACGACGCGCATGCCTCGCTGAAGCGACTCGGCGACGTTCTCCGCCGCCTGACGCCAGACCGAGCAGGTGAGGAAGAGGCTTTCGCCGTCCTTCCACTCGTTGGTCTGACGGTCGAAGGTGCGGGGGGTGGACGCGATACGGAACTTCGCGACCGCCGCACCGGACGGGGTGAAGCGCAGCTCGGGGTCGTCGACAAGATTGCCGACGACCGTGATGACGGTCTCGCCTGCCATGGGGGAACCTCTCGGCGGGATTGCTTCTGGCTGCTGTGTTGCTACTCGGACCCGATGACCACTGAGCTAGAAGCTCAGTGGGTCTCGGGGCGGAGGACCTTGGTCCGGAGGACCGACTCGTTCAGGTTGAGCTGTCGGTCGAGCTCCTTGACGACCGCAGGCTCGGCCTGCAGGTCGATGACCGAGTAGATGCCCTCGGGCTTCTTCTTGATCTCGTAGGCCAGACGACGACGGCCCCAGGTGTCGACCTTCTCGACCTTTCCGTTGCCCTCACGGACGACAGAAAGGAAGTTCTCGATCAGCGGGGAGACAGCGCGCTCCTCGAGATCAGGGTCGAGGATGACCATCACTTCGTAGTGACGCATGTGGAACCCACCTCCTTTGGACTCAGCGGCCACGGTCGTTCCGTGGCAGGAGGGTCGTGATGCGTAAGCAACGGTATCCGCCGCCACTGACAGTCCCCCTCGGCGAACGAGGGACACCGCCGGGATCCAGACGGACCAGGGCAGACACCGGTGCAGACCGTACAGCGTACCCGGACATCGCCCTCCGGTTGAAATTCACCGGTGAGGGGACGCAATCTGTACACAACGGATGTAGGCGGCGCTAGGATGCGCCGCCTTCCGGCAGGCACGCCAGGAGGTGCTCCATGGCACAGGCAATGCGACCCGACCCCGGCCACTCCCTCTTCGCCACCGACGGCAAGCCCCATCCGCTCCAGGACACCCTGGTCGGAGTGACTCTGGTGCTGGGCGTCCTCGCCTTCGTCACCGCGCAGTTCCACAACCTGCATCTGCTGAGCTCCTGGGCGGGCCTGATCGGCATCCTGACCGGCGCCTACGGACAGTTCATCTCGGTGACGACGCGCGAGCGCTTCGCCCTCATCGTGGGGCTCGGCGCGGCGGCCCTGGGCTTCTTCCTCGGCATGGCCCACGGCGGTCTCTTCGGAGGCGTCGTCGGCTGACCGGCGGCACGTCAGGGCGTACATGCCCATTCGGGGCGCTCCCCGGTCACAGTAGGCTTCGGCGCGAGAGCCGGAGCCCCTGACCGATGGGGACACACCTGCCGAGGAGCGCCCCGCATGAGCCTGACCCTGAGGACCATCAGCCGTGAGCAGCATCTGGGATTCATCCAGAGCCAGCCCTCGGCGAGCCACTGCCAGGTCCCGGCGTGGGCTGATGTGAAGACCGAGTGGCGCTCGGAGAACCTCGGCTGGTTCGACAAGAACGGCGAGCTGGTCGGCGCCGGTCTCGTCCTCTACCGCCAGCTCCCGAAGATCAAGCGCTACCTGGCGTATCTGCCCGAGGGCCCGGTCATCAACTGGTACGCGCCCAACCTCGACGACTGGCTGCAGCCGATGCTGGCGCACCTCAAGCAGCAGGGCGCCTTCTCGGTGAAGATGGGCCCGCCGGTCGTCATCCGCCGCTGGGACTCGGCCGCCATCAAGTCCGGCATCCAGGACCCGGACGTCAAGCGGCTCAAGGACGTCCAGGCCACCCACGTCGAGCCGCGTGCCTTCGAAGTCGCGGACCGGCTGCGGAAGATGGGCTGGCAGCAGGGCGAGGACGGCGGCGCCGGCTTCGGCGACGTACAGCCCCGCTACGTCTTCCAGGTCCCGCTCGCCAACCGCTCGCTCGACGACGTCCTCAAGGGCTTCAACCAGCTGTGGCGCCGCAACATCAAGAAGGCCGAGAAGGCCGGTGTCGAGGTCGTCCAGGGCGGCTACGAGGACCTGGCGGAGTGGCAGCGGCTGTACGAGATCACGGCCGTCCGTGACCACTTCCGGCCGCGCCCTCTCTCGTACTTCCAGCGCATGTGGACCGTCCTCAACAACGAGGACCCCAACCGCATGAGGCTGTACTTCGCGCGCCACAACGGCGTGAACCTCTCCGCGGCGACCATGCTCGTCGTCGGCGGGCACGTCTGGTACTCCTACGGCGCCTCCGACAACATCGGCCGTGAGGTCCGGCCCTCGAACGCGATGCAGTGGCGGATGCTGCGCGACGCCTACGCGATGGGCGCGACCGTCTACGACCTGCGGGGCATCTCGGACTCGCTCGACGAGACCGACCACCTCTTCGGGCTCATCCAGTTCAAGGTGGGCACGGGCGGCGAGGCCGTCGAGTACGTCGGCGAGTGGGACTTCCCGCTGAACAAGCTGCTGCACAAGGCGCTCGACATCTACATGTCGCGCCGCTGACCCGTGTGGTGCCGCTGACGTTTCCGTAGTCTCGTACATACCTTTGATACACCGCTGCCATCAGAAAGGTTCCGGGCCGGCCATGGCGCTCTCCCTCTACGTCGACACCGCTCGCTGGCGCGCGCACCAGAAGACCGTCATCGACCAGTTCCCCGGCGTCATCCCGGTCTGCAAGGGCAACGGATACGGCTTCGGCCACGAACGCCTCGCCGACGAGGCGGCCCGGTTCGGGGCCGACATGCTCGCCGTGGGCACCACGTACGAGGCCGCGCGGATCAAGGACTGGTTCAGCGGCGACCTGCTTGTCCTCACCCCCTTCCGCCGGGGAGAGGAACCGGTTCCGCTGCCCGACCGGGTCATCCGCTCCGTGTCGTCCGTGGATGGCGTCCACGCCCTGGTGGGGGCCCGGGTCGTCATCGAGTGCATGAGCTCGATGAAGCGGCACGGCGTCCGCGAGGAGGAGCTCCAGCAGCTCCACGCCGCCATCGAGGACGTACGCCTCGAAGGCTTCGCGCTCCACCTCCCCCTGGACCGTCCTGACGGCACCGACGCCGTCGAGGAGGTCATCGGCTGGATGGACCGGCTGCGCGCCGCCCGGCTGCCGCTGCACACCATGTTCGTCAGCCACCTGCGGGCCGAGGAACAGGCCCGTCTCCAGCAGCAGTTCCCCCAGACCCGGTTCCGCGCCCGGATCGGCACCCGGCTGTGGCTGGGCGACCACGAGGCCACGGAGTACCGGGGCGCGGTCCTGGACGTCACCCGGGTCGCCAAGGGCGACAGGTTCGGCTACCGCCAGCAGAAGGCCGCGTCGGACGGCTGGCTGGTCGTCGTCGCCGGCGGCACCTCGCACGGCGTGGGCCTGGAGGCCCCCAAGGCGATGCACGGCGTCATGCCGCGCGCCAAGGGCGTCGCACGAGCCGGTCTCGCCACCGTCAACCGGAACCTTTCGCCCTTCGTCTGGGCAGGGAAGCAGCGCTGGTTCGCCGAGCCGCCGCACATGCAGGTGTCGATCCTGTTCGTGCCCGCCGACGCCCAGGAACCCCGGGTCGGCGACGAGCTCGTGGCCCATCTGCGCCACACCACGACACAGTTCGACCGACTCGTCGAACGCTGAGCGCTGATCCGGCCGACCCCCGTCACCCCCGGGAGCTCTGCTCTCCGGGGGTGCCCCATTCCACCCGCGGGCGGCCCTCCACGGCAGCGGCCGCGTGCCGGGCGGGATGCGCGGCCCTGCCGGCCACCACGACGTCCTCCGCACCGTCCAGGACGCCCCCCGAGGGGTCGTCCGCGCCGTCCTGCCTGACGGGGTCCTTCTCGGGCCTCAGGATGTCGCGTACGACCATCACGCACAGGTAGAGCGTGCCGAGCAGGTGCAGGACGATGGCGAACTGGTAGCCGTCCACCGGCAGTCCCTGCTTGTTGCCGCTGGTCGTGAACGCCAGGTACATCCAGACGCCCACGAAGTACATGACCTCGCACGCCTGCCACACGAGGAAGTCACGCCAGCGCGGCCGGGCGAGAGCGGCCAGCGGGACGAGCCACAGGACGTACTGCGGCGAGTAGACCTTGTTGGTCAGCACGAACGCGGCGACGACCAGGAACGCCAGCTGGACGAAGCGGGGCCTGCGGGGCGCCGTGAACGCGAGGTAGGCGAGGCCGGCCACCGCCGCCACCATCAGCAGCAGCGCGTACAGGTTGGCCCGGTCCGGCGGGATCGTGATTCCCGTCCGCTGGCTGACGAGCAGCCAGACCGAACCGAAGTCGACGTTCCGCTGCCGGCTGAAGACGTAGAACTGCTTCCAGCCCTCGGGGGCCAGCAGCATTACGGGCAGGTTCACCACCAGCCACGCGCCGCCCGCGCCGAGTACCGCGGCCCCGTACTCACGCCACTTCCCGGCCCGCCAGCAGAGCAGCAGCAGCGGGCAGAGGAGCAGAACCGGGTAGAGCTTGGAGGCGGTGGCAAGACCGAGCAGGACGCCGAAGGCCAGCGGCCGCCCGCGCGACCACATCAGGACCGCCGCGGCGGTCAGCGCGACGGCCAGCAGGTCCCAGTTGATCGTGGCCGTGAGGGCGATCGAGGGGGCCAGGGCGACAAGGAGGCCGTCCCAGGGCCGCAGGCGGTGCGTCCGGGCCACACAGACCGCGAGGACGGCCGCGCAGACCATCAGCAGACCCGCGTTGGCCAGCCAGTACGCCCGCTCCTGCTGCATCGTGTCGCCGCCGCCGGGCGTCAGCCAGGCGGCGACCTCCATGAACAGACCCGTCAGGACCGGGTACTCCAGAAACGGTATGTCGCCGCCCAGCCGGTCGAAGTAGGGCACCAGGCCGTCCGCGAAGCCCCGCCCCGAGAAGAGGTGCGGGATGTCGGAGTAGCAGGCGTGGGTGTACTGGGAGGTCGTGCCCCGGAACCAGGCCCAGTTGTAGCAGGGCAGCTTCTGCACCATGCCGAGCGCGAACATGCCGATGGCCACGAGGGCGATCACCCGCACCGGCGTCAGCTGCCCGCCGTAGGCCGCCGCCCTGCGGCCGTAGGGGCCGCCGATCAGTTCGCTGCCCGCGGCGGCCACCTTGTCCCGGCGGGTGGGGCTGACCGTCGGCGAGCGGCCCTGCGACCGGTCCTGCGGCGCGCTCGTCTTCTGGAGGCTCGGCATGGGGGACATCCTGCCGTACGTCCCCGGGAAAACGGCGAGGGCCGCCGCGGCCGGCCCGTACGGAAGGTACGGAGCGGACGCGGTGGCCCTCGGGGAGTGTCCCGCCGGGGCGGGATCAGGGAACCCAGGTCCCGTCACCGGGCCTGCCGCCCCCGCCACCCCCGTTGTCGTTGTCGTCCGTCGGCGAGTCGGTCGGACCCGGTTCGTCGGTGTTGGTGGGTGCCGTGGTGGTGGGTTCCCCGGTGTTGCCTCCGGGATCGCCCGGTTCCCCGGTGTTGTGGCAGTTCCAGTCCAGGACGTCACAGGTCGTCTTGCCCGGCTTCGGCGTCCTGGAGGTCGGCGGGGGAGTCGTCGTCGGCGTCGTCGGGGGAGTCGTCGTCGGCGTCGGCGTCGTCTCGGTGGGCGTCGGCGTGGGCGACGGCGTCGGCGTCGGGCTCTTGGCGCCACCGCCGAAGACGGGCTCGGCGCCCTCCAGCTTCTCCGGCTTCGGGAAGTCCACGACCGGCATGCCCTCCACGGCATCCGTCATGTAGTCCTGCCAGATCTCCGAGGGGAACGACGAACCGTGGATCGAGTCCTGGCCACCCGTGTCGTACATCTCCAGGAACTTGCGGTTCTTCTTCGTGTCGTCGTCGTCGTAGCGGTACATGTCGATCGCGGTCGCCAGCTGCGCGGTGTACCCGACGAACCAGGCCGACATGTTGTCGTCGGTCGTACCGGTCTTGCCGGCCACGGCACGGCCCGGGATGCGGGCGTTCTTACCGGTGCCCTCGTCGTCGTCCACGACGCTCCGGAGAACGTCGGTGACGTTGTTGGCGATGGCCGGCGTGAAGGGCTTCTTGGAGGCGGCCTTGTGCTGGAACTTGACGACGCCGTCCTTCTTGACCTTCTGCACCGAGTAGGGATCGTTCTGCTCGCCCTCGTTGGCGAAGGTGGCGTAGGCACCGGCCATGCGGATGGCGCTCGGGCTGGAGATACCGAGGGAGAACGAGGGCACCTCGCCCTGGACGAGCGAGCTTTCCAGCAGCCCGGCCTCCATGGCGGTCTGGCGCACCTTGTCGATGCCGATGTCCATGCCGAGCTGCACGTACGGCGAGTTGGCGGAGCGGATCATGGCCCGGCGCAGGGAGATGGCGCCGTAGCTGGCGTCCCCGTCATTGGCCTGGCGCCACTCCTCGCCCTTCTCGTTGTGCCAGATCTCGCCGTTGTACTTCCGGACCGTCAGGTTGTTCTTGCCGGAGTAGCGGCTCTTGTCCGGGTCCACGATCGTGCGGGTGGACGCGTCCTGGACGGGCCCGAGCTCCGGGTCCCGGACGCCGTGCTTCATCGCGGCGGCGAGCACGAAGGGCTTGAACGTCGATCCGACCATGGCGCCGGTGGCGTCGGCGTTGTTGCTGAAGTGCTTGGTCGCGTCGACACCGCCGTAGAGAGCGACGATCTTCCCGGTCGCCGTGTCGACGGAAGCACCACCGAACTGGACGTGCGTGTCGTCGTCCGGGCGCTTCTCCGGGTCGATGTTCTCCTTGATGACCTTCTTGACCGCGCTCTCCAGCGCGTTCACCTTCGGCTTCTCGAAGGTCGTGTAGATCTCGTAGCCGCCGCGCTCGAGCTCCTGGGGGCTGATGCCGAACTGGGCCTTGATGTTCGCGTTGGCGGTCTTGACCAGGTAACCGATCTGGCCGCTCAGGTTGGCGCTCTGGCCGGGCTTCCGAAGCTTGGGGAAGGTCGTGTACTTCGCCCGCTCCTCGGCCGTGAGGTGCCCGTCCTTCTGCATCTCGTCGAGGATCCACTTCCACCGGACGGTGGCCCGCTCGGTGTTCTTCTCGGGCGTGGCGTTGGAGTCGATCTCGGGGTAGCCGGCGGGGTCGTAGTACGTCGCGCCCTTCAGCACCGCGGCGAGCAGCGCCGACTCGCTGGGGTTGAGCTTGTCGGTGTCCTTGTTGAAGTACGCGCGGGACGCCGCCTGGATGCCGTACGCGCCGCGACCGTAGTACGCGGTGTTGAGATAGCCGGCCATGACGTCGTCCTTCTCGACCTCGTCGCCGACCTTCATGGAGATGAAGAGTTCCTTCACCTTCCGGGTGACGGTCTGCGACTGGTCGTCAAGACGGTTGTTCTTCACGTACTGCTGGGTGATGGTCGAACCACCCTGGGTCTCGCCGCCCTTGGCCATGTTCCACACGGCGCGGGCGATACCCATGGGATCGACACCGGAGTCGTCCCAGAAGGTCTTGTTCTCCGCCGAGATCACCGCGTTCTGCATGGACTTCGGGATCTTCGCGAACGGGACGATCTGGCGGTTGGTGCCGCTGCCCGTCGCGACCATGCGGGTCTCGTCGGCCCAGTAGTAGATGTTGTTCTGCGAGGTCGCGGTCAGAGCCTCGTCGGGGATCTCCACCTTCGAGTACGCGAACGCCGCCGCGCCCATCAGGCTCGCCGCGAAGAACAGGAACGTACCCGTCACGAGCTTCCACGACGGCACCCAGCGGCGCCAGCCGTACTTGCCGTACCGCGGGTAGTCGATGATCCGCTTCTTGCCGGGCGGGGGGCCGGCGGGGCCGCGCCCCGGACCGCCGCCACGGCCGCCACCTCCGCCGCCGCGCCGTCCACCACCGGACCCGCCGGGGCCACCGGGGCCGGTGTCAGCCCCCTTCCGGCGGCTGCCGCGCTGGGCAGCCCTGCGGGCCTCCGCGCGACCCCCGTAGGGACGCTGTTCCTCCCCATGGGAAGAAGCAGGCCCGTACGAGGCCGAAGGGGCCCCCGTACCGACGTCATGGGCCGGGGCCGACCTGCGGCCCACCGGCTGCTGGGCAGCGCGCCGTGCCGCCGCGCGACCGCCCGTGGGCGGCTGCTGCGGCGGCATTTTGCGACGATGCTCGCTCATCGAACGACTACTCCTCGGGCAGGCGCACAGGCGCCTGGAAGCGGCAGTTGAGTTCCGGTCCCCCCGAAATGCACACGGCTGGAACCCCATCGGAGGTCCTTCCGTACCGCAGCCGGTCACCCGGAGCACTGACGCCCCACGGCAGTGCTCGGTTCCCGGTGATCTGCATGCCGCACAGACTACGCACGGCCAAAACCCACCTAGGGCCGGACTTCATACCAAATCAGGCAAGTCGATCCCTGCGAATTGACGATGTGACGCCGGTCACGGCGGTCCCACTTGTCGAGACACAGAGGCCGTTCTATCGTGCTGATGTATCGAGTCGATACATCAGCACGGCATAAGAGTCCCGAAGACGGCGGAGGAGGCGACACATGAGCAGACGCTCCGGCATCCTCGAGTTCGCCGTCCTCGGCCTGCTGCGCGAGGCTCCGATGCACGGGTACGAGCTGCGGAAGCGTCTCAACACCTCGCTGGGCGTCTTCCGGGCCTTCAGCTACGGAACGCTGTATCCCTGCCTCAAGACGCTGGTCGCCAACGGCTGGTTGATCGAGGAACCGGGCAGCGCTCCCGAGGAGGCCCTCGCCGCTTCACTCGCAGGACGCCGGGCCAAGATCGTCTACCGGTTGACACCCGAGGGCAAGGAGCACTTCGAGGAGCTCCTCTCCCACACCGGCCCGGACGCCTGGGAGGACGAGCACTTCGCCGCACGCTTCGCCTTCTTCGGGCAGACCGAGCGCGAGGTGCGAATGCGCGTCCTCGAAGGGCGCCGCAGTCGGCTGGAGGAGCGTCTGGAGAAGATGCGTGCCTCCCTGGCCCGGACCCGCGAGCGCCTCGACGACTACACGCTTGAGCTGCAGCGCCACGGTATGGAGTCCGTGGAGCGCGAAGTGCGCTGGCTGAACGAGCTCATCGAGAGCGAGAGGGCAGGGCGGGATCAGCGATCCGGCACCGACGCCCCCGCTCGGCACGACAACGATTCTGGAGAAACGGGCGGCCTGCCCCGGCACGGGGGCAGTACCCGGCCGGATCCGTCCGACGACACCGCCAAGTGAAACCCTGCGCACCGCAGGGCTTCCACGATCACACAGGGAGCAACCGGAATGGGTTCGGTTCGCGTAGCCATCGTCGGCGTGGGCAACTGCGCCGCCTCGCTGGTTCAGGGCGTCGAGTACTACAAGGACGCCGACCCGGCGGCCAAGGTGCCCGGCCTGATGCACGTCCAGTTCGGCGAGTACCACGTCGGTGACGTCGAGTTCGTCGCCGCCTTCGACGTCGACGCGAAGAAGGTCGGCCTCGACCTCTCCGACGCCATCGGCGCCAGCGAGAACAACACCATCAAGATCTGCGACGTCCCGAACAAGGGCGTCACGGTCCAGCGCGGTCACACGCTCGACGGTCTCGGCAAGTACTACCGCCTGACCATCGAGGAGTCCGCCGAGGAGCCGGTCGACGTCGTCCAGATCCTCAAGGACCGCCAGGTCGACGTTCTCATCTGCTACCTGCCGGTGGGCTCCGAAGACGCCGCGAAGTTCTACGCCCAGTGCGCCATCGACGCCAAGGTCGCCTTCGTCAACGCTCTTCCGGTCTTCATCGCCGGTACCAAGGAGTGGGCGGACAAGTTCACCGAGGCGGGCGTCCCGATCGTCGGCGACGACATCAAGTCGCAGGTCGGCGCGACCATCACGCACCGTGTGATGGCGAAGCTGTTCGAGGACCGTGGTGTCCGTCTTGAGCGCACGATGCAGCTCAACGTCGGCGGCAACATGGACTTCAAGAACATGCTGGAGCGCGACCGCCTGGAGTCCAAGAAGATCTCCAAGACCCAGGCCGTCACCTCGCAGATCCCCGACCGCGAGATGGGCGAGAAGAACGTCCACATCGGTCCGTCCGACTACGTGGCGTGGCTGGACGACCGCAAGTGGGCGTACGTCCGCCTCGAAGGCCGTGCCTTCGGCGACGTCCCGCTGAACCTGGAGTACAAGCTCGAGGTGTGGGACTCCCCCAACTCGGCGGGTGTCATCATCGACGCCCTCCGCGCCGCGAAGATCGCCAAGGACCGCGGCATCGGTGGCCCGATCCTCTCCGCGTCCTCGTACTTCATGAAGAGCCCGCCGGTGCAGTACTTCGACGACGAGGCCCTGGCCAACGTCGAGAAGTTCATCGCGGGTGAGGTCGAGCGCTAAAGCTCCGCACCTTTGACGAAGAGGGTCCCCGAGGCACTGCCCCGGGGGCCCTCTTCGTATGTGAGTCTTGCTGCCATGTCCGTCGTACGTGATCTGCGCGTACTCCTGCGCCTGACGAACTTCCGCCGCCTGCTCGCCGTCCGGCTGCTCTCCCAGTGCGCCGACGGCGTCTACCAGGTGGCCCTGGCCACGTACGTCGTCTTCTCCCCCGAGAAACAGACCTCGCCGACCGCGATCGCCTCCGCCATGGCGGTCCTCCTGCTGCCGTACTCGCTCGTCGGACCCTTCGCCGGAGTGCTCCTCGACCGCTGGCAGCGGCGCCAGGTCTTCCTGTACGGCAACCTCCTGCGGGCCTTGCTCGCCGGCGGGACCGCCGTACTCGTCCTCGCCTCCGTCCCCGACTGGCTCTTCTACGCCTCCGCGCTCTCCGTCACCGCCGTCAACCGCTTCGTGCTCGCGGGGCTCTCCGCCTCCCTCCCGCGGGTCGTCGACGCCGAGCGGCTGGTCGTGGCGAACTCGCTCTCCCCGACCGCCGGCACCCTCGCCGCGACCCTGGGCGGCGGCCTCGCGTTCGGCGTCCAACTCGCCGCCGGGAAGTCCGACGCGGCCGTCGTGGCCTTCGGCGCCGTCCTCTACCTCTGCGCGGCCCTCGCCTCCCTGCGAATGTCCCGGGAGCTCCTCGGTCCCGACCCGGACCTCGCGCCGCAGCGCCTCACCTCAGCCCTGGCCTCGACGGCCCGAGGCCTGGCCGCCGGGCTGCGGCACCTCGCCGAGCGACAGCCCGCAGCCCGCGCTCTCCTCGCGGTGGGCCTCATGCGCTTCTGTTACGGCGCCCTGCTCGTCACCGTGCTCATGCTCAGCCGCTACGCATGGAGCTCCACGGAATCCGAGGGGCTCGGGCTCCTCGGACTCGCCGTCGCCTCCTCGGGTGCGGGCTTCTTCGCGGCCGCCGTCCTCTCCCCCTGGGCGGTGGGACGGCTCGGCCCCTTCGGCTGGATGACGGTGTGCGCGGCGACGGCCGCCGTGCTCGAACCGGCGCTCGCCCTGACTTTCGCCCCGGTCCCCTTCCTCGTCGCCGCCTTCCTCCTCGGGCTCATCACCCAGGGATCCAAGATCGCGACGGACACGGTGGTGCAGACGTCCGTGGACGACTCCTACCGAGGCCGGGTCTTCGCGCTGTACGACGTGCTGTTCAACGTCGCCTTCGTGGCGGCGGCGGGGGTCGCCGCGCTGATGCTGCCGCCCGACGGCCGATCCGCCCTGCTGGTCGTCCTGGTGGCCGGGATCTATGCGGCGATCGCCCTGGCATTGCGGCGAGAACGCACCGAGGGGTGATGTTTCACGTGAAACACCACCCCTCGCGGGTACCGGGAGCGCGGTGTTTCACGTGAAACATCGCTGCGCCCTGACGCGGCTCAGCTCTGCGCTTCCCACCATTCCTTGAGCGCGGCGACGGCACTGTCGTGCTCCATGGGCCCGTTCTCCAGCCGGAGCTCCAGCAGGAACTTGTACGCCTGCCCGATGGCGGGACCGGGGCCGATGCCCAGGATCTCCTGGATCTGGTTGCCGTCGAGGTCGGGGCGGATCGAGTCCAGCTCCTCCTGCTCCTGGAGCTGGGCGATGCGGTCCTCCAGGCCGTCATAGGCACGGGAGAGCGCGGACGCCTTGCGCTTGTTGCGGGTGGTGCAGTCCGAGCGGGTCAGCTTGTGCAGACGCGAGAGCATCGGTCCGGCGTCACGGACGTAGCGGCGCACGGCCGAGTCGGTCCACTCACCCGTCCCGTACCCGTGGAAGCGGAGGTGCAGCTCCACCAGCCGCGAGACGTCCTTGATCATCTCGTTGGAGTACTTGAGCTCGGTCATGCGCTTCTTCGTCATCTTCGCGCCGACCACTTCGTGGTGGTGGAAGGAGACCCGGCCGTCCTTCTCGAAGCGACGGGTACGCGGCTTGCCGATGTCATGGAGCAGGGCCGCAAGGCGCAGCACCAGGTCGGGACCGTCCTCCTCCAGGTCGATCGCCTGGTCCAGCACGGTCAGGGAGTGCTCGTAGACGTCCTTGTGGCGGTGGTGCTCATCGCTCTCCAGACGGAGCGCGGGCAGCTCGGGGAGCACATGGTCGGCGAGCCCGGTGTCCACGAGGAGACCGAGACCCTTCCGCGGGTGGGCCGAGAGCAGCAGCTTGTTGAGTTCGTCACGGACGCGCTCGGCGGAGACGATCTCGATCCGGCCGGACATCTCCTTCATCGCCGTGACGACCTCGGGAGCGACCTCGAAGTCCAGCTGAGCAGCGAAACGCGCTGCCCTCATCATGCGCAGGGGGTCGTCGGAGAAGGACTCCTCCGGCGTACCCGGCGTACGCAGCATCTGGGCGGCGAGGTCCTCAAGGCCACCGTACGGGTCGATGAACTCCTTCTCGGGAAGGGCCACGGCCATGGCGTTGACGGTGAAGTCACGCCGGACGAGGTCCTCCTCGATGGAGTCGCCGTAGGAGACCTCGGGCTTGCGCGAGCTCCGGTCGTACGCCTCCGAGCGGTATGTGGTGACCTCGATCTCGAAGCGCTGAACGGTGTCTCCCACACGGGCGTCCTTCTGGCAGCCGACCGTGCCGAAGGCGATGCCGACCTCCCACACGGCGTCGGCCCATGGACGGACGATCTTCAGTACGTCCTCGGGGCGGGCGTCGGTGGTGAAGTCCAGGTCGTTGCCGAGCCGTCCGAGCAACGCGTCCCGTACCGAGCCGCCGACCAGCGCGAGGCTGAACCCCGCCTCCTGAAAACGGCGGGCAAGGTCGTCGGCGGCAGGGGACACACGCAGCAGTTCACTGACCGCGCGGCGTTGCACCTGGCTCAGGGCAGTCGGGGTGTCTTCGTTGGCGTTCGGCACAACAGAAAAGGGTACGTGCCCCGGCCCGCGGCGACGTCCTCGTTTTCCCGGGGGCCGGGCCACGTGAGCCGCATACCGAGGGCCCATGAGGAGATCGGCTGGAGCAGTCCCCGGCACTTGCTCCCAGCGTGCCTCGTTACCATGCCTGGACACAGCAACCGGGAACCACCTACACCACTGGCACCACAGACAACGACGAGGACGGGCGAACGCGTGGCCGAGGCGGCAGACATCCAGGGAACCGGTCCCTCACCTGCCCGCCGATGGCTGCGGCGCACGATCACCGTCGCCTTCGGCGCGCCGCTCCTCGCCGGACTGCTCCAGGCGCCGGGGGGCTCCTCGCCGGCAGCCGCGGCCGAGGACGCCGCCGTCTCGAAGACCGTCGATGTGTCCCTCGACACGCTGGCCCCGAGCGCGCCCGTCGACGGCGACACCGTCACCGTCACGGGGACGGTCACCAACCGGGGAAAGAAGACCATCACCGACGCGACCGTGGACCTGCGCGTCGGGCCGCGCATGACCAGCCGCAGCGAGATCGAGCAGGTCACAGCACGCACCGGCTACCGGAGCGACAGTGACCCGGCTCCCCTCGAAGACGCCCCCACGGTTGCCGTCCCCCGGCTGGGCGCCGGCCTGAGCGCCGAGTTCTCCCTCTCCGTGCCGGTCTCCGAACTCGGACTCGACGAGGCGGGCGTCTACCAGCTGGGCGTCTCCCTCACCGGACAGACCTCGGACCGGCGCTACGACCGGGTGCTCGGCATCGAGCGGACCTTCGTTCCGTACCAGCCCGAGGCCACCAAGAAGAAGACCCAGCTCACCTATCTGTGGCCACTGATCTCCTCTGCCCACGTCTCGGCGGAGACGGCCACGGACGACCAGCAGACCCCGGTCTTCGAGGACGACGCCCTGGCGACCGAGCTCAAGCCGGGCGGGCGCCTCGACCAGCTCGTCTCGCTCGGCAAGGAGCTCCCCGTCACCTGGGTACTCGACCCGGACCTGCTGGCCTCCGTCGACGCGATGGCGAACGGCTACCGCGTCAAGGACGGCACCCTGCACGTCCCCGGCAGGAACCAGGCCGTCGCCGAGCGCTGGCTGAACGCGCTGGAGAAGGCGGTCCAGGGACGCAAGGTCGTCGCCCTGCCCTTCGCGGACCCCGACCTGGCCTCCCTCGCCCACCGCGGCAAGGACGTGCCCGGCTCGCTGGGACACCTCCAGTCGGCGACCGCCCTCGCCGCGGGCACGGTGGAGACCATCCTCCACGTCCAGCCCTCCACCGACTTCGCCTGGCCCGCCGAAGGGGCTGTCGACCCCTCGATCCTGGCCGTGGCGACCTCCGCCGGCGCCGACAAGGTGATCGCCCGCAGCGACAGCGTCCGCGACGACCTCCCGTACACGCCCACTGCGGCCCGCCCCTTCGGCGACGGCAGCACGACGGCAGTGGTGAGCGACGCTCTCCTGTCCACCGCGTTCGAGGGCGACATGGTCCGCGCGGAGAACTCCACGCTCGCGGTCCAGGAGTTCCTCGCCCAGTCCCTCGCGATCACCCTGGAGCAGCCGGAGGACCAGCGCAGCATCGTGGTCGCCCCGCAGCGCGTGCCCACCGTCGCCCAGGCGCAGACCATGGCGACCGCCCTCCACGGCCTCTCCGGCCGGCGCTGGAGCCAGCCGACCGACCTGCTGGTGGCCGCCGCGGCCAAGGCGGATCCCGACGCGTCCACCGCGGTGCCCTCCGGTTCCCGGTACCCGAAGAAGCTGCGCGACCGCGAGCTGCCGGTCCAGGCCTTCCGGGACATGAAGACCACCCGCGACGAGCTGAACGACTTCAAGGTCATCCTGACCCTGCCCGACCGCGTGGTGACCCCGTTCGGCAACGCGATCAACCGCGAGATGTCGACCTCCTGGCGCGGGCAGGCCAGAACGGCCGCCATCTACCGGGACAACGTCCTGGAGTATCTGCAGACCCTCACCGAGGGCGTCCAGCTGGTCGACAAGTCGGACCTCATGCTGTCGGGCCGCAGCGCGACGATCCCCGTGACCGTCCAGAACCAGCTGCTGCAGGATGTGCACCTGGTACTGCGGCTCACCTCCAGCAACAAGAACCGGTTGACGCTGAACGGCGAGGCGGTCGCCGAACTGCCCGTGAAGATCAGCGGTGGGCACAGCCAGTCGGTGAAGTTCGACGCGTCGGCGAACGTCAACGGCCAGGTGCCGATGACGGCCCAGCTCTACACGGACGACGGCACCCCGTACGGACAGCCGATGACCTTCAACGTGAAGGTCTCCGAGATCACCGCCACGGTGATGCTCGTGATCGCCGGCGGAGTCCTCCTCCTCGTCCTGGCCGGCGTGCGGATGTACAGCCAGCGCAAGCGGCTGGCCGCTCGGAACGCCGAAGCCGAAGCGGCGGAGACCGACCCGGAGCCGGACGACGCGGAGTCCGACGCGGACCCGGAGGCGGAGGCGCCCTCGGCGGAGGTCGACCGGGACGAACCCGAGCAGCCGAGTGACCTGACACCGGACACCGGGCCCGAAAGCGGCGACCCGTCGGGCGCGGGTGAGAAAGTGGACCGTTGAGCGATGTCGTGGCCGGTCGGCCGGGGACGATGAGGTGGGGTAACCATGAACGCGCCGTACGACGGTGACCGCGGCCAGGGCCCGGGCGGCACCGCGCCGTCCGGTGGGACGCCCGCGGCACCTCCCGGTTCCGGCTACCCACCGGTCCCGCCCCCACAGCAGGGCGCCCCAGGCCCCGAGGGACAGGGCCCCTACGCACAGGACCCGTACGCCCAGGACGTCCACCCGCAGAACCCGTACGCCCAGGACGTCCACCCGCAGAACCCGTACGCCCAGGACCCCTACGTCCAGGACGCGTACACCCACGACCCCTATCGGGCCCAGGACCTCTCCGCGCAGGACCCCGTGACCGAGGCGCTCTACGACCGCGCCGCGCACCCGCCGCCCCCGCCCGGCACCTACCAGGAGCCGCAGCCGCTCTACCAGCAGCCGGCCGCGCCCCCCCACGCTCCCGACCCCCGGCTGTGGGCACAGACCCCCGCGCCGGAACCGGACGGCACCTTCCGCCATCTGCCGTACGGCGACGACGCGCGCACGGTCCAGTTCACCGGCGTCGACGACCTGGTCACCCGGGCCGGCGAGGAGAAGCCCGAACCGGACGCCTTCGCACACCTCTACCGCGACCAGCAGACGCCCGGCCAGGTACCGCCGCCCGCTCCGGAACCGGACCCCATGCCCGCCCCCGCTCCCAAGAAGACCGGCCGTGCCTCCGGACTCCTGAAGTCGAGCGCGCTGATGGCCGCCGGCACCCTGGTCTCCCGGCTCACCGGATTCGTCCGCAGCCTGGTGATCACCGGCGCGCTCGGCGCCGCACTGCTCGGTGACGCCTTCACCATCGCCTACACCCTGCCGACGATGATCTACATCCTCACCGTCGGAGGCGGCCTCAACTCGGTCTTCGTGCCGCAGCTCGTCCGCTCGATGAAGAACGACGAGGACGGCGGCGAGGCCTACGCCAACCGGCTGCTCACCCTGGTCATGGTGGCGCTCGGCGCGATCGTGGCCCTCGCCGTGTTCGCCGCCCCGCTGCTCATCCGGCTGATGTCGAACACCATCGCCGACGACGCCGCGGCCAACAGCGTGGCCGTGACCTTCGCCCGCTACTGCCTGCCCACGATCTTCTTCATGGGCGTGCACGTGGTGATGGGTCAGATCCTCAACGCACGCGGCAAGTTCGGCGCGATGATGTGGACCCCGGTCCTCAACAACATCGTCATGATCGTCACCTTCGGCCTGTTCATCTGGGTCTACGGCACCTCCGCCGAGTCCCAGATGGGTGTGCAGACCATCCCGGACGACGGCATCCGCCTGCTCGGCATCGGCACCCTTCTCGGGCTCGCCGTCCAGGCCCTCGCGATGATCCCGTACCTCCGTGAGACCGGCTTCCGCTTCCGGCCCCGCTTCGACTGGAAGGGCCACGGGCTCGGCAAGACCGTCAAGCTCGCCAAGTGGACCGTTCTCTTCGTCCTCGCCAACCAGGCGGGCGTCCTGGTCGTCACCCAGCTCGCCACGGCCGCCGGTGAGGAGTCAGGAAAGAACGGCGCCGGCTTCCTCGCGTACTCGAACGCCCAGCTGATCTGGGGCATGCCGCAGGCCATCATCACCGTCTCCGTCATGGCCGCGCTGCTCCCGCGGATCTCCCGCGCCGCCCACGACGACGACCCCGGCGCCGTCCGGGACGACATCTCGCAGGGGCTGCGCAACTCGGCCGTCGCGATCGTCCCGGTCTCCTTCGCCTTCCTGGCGCTCGGCGTCCCGATGTGCACCCTCCTGTACGCCTCCAGCGGCATCGAGGCCGCCCAGAGCATGGGCTTCATCCTGATGGCCTTCGGCCTCGGCCTGATCCCCTACTCCGTCCAGTACGTCGTGCTCCGAGGCTTCTACGCCTACGAGGACACCCGGACGCCCTTCTACAACACGGTCATCGTCGCCGCCGTCAACGCGGCGGCCTCAGCGCTCTGTTACGTCCTGCTCCCCGCCCAGTGGGCCGTCGTCGGTATGGCCGCCTCCTACGGGCTCGCCTACGCCGTCGGTGTCGGCATCGCGTGGCGCCGCCTCCGCAAGCGGCTGGGCGGCGACCTGGACGGCGCCCAGGTGATGCGGACCTACGCCCGCCTCTGCATGGCCTCCGTGCCCGCCGCCATCGTCTCCGGCGCCGTCGGCTTCGGCCTGCTGAAGCTCCTGGGCGAAGGCGCGTTGGGCTCGCTCGTCGCCCTGCTCGTCGGCGGAGCGGTACTCCTCGGTGTCTTCTTCGTCGCGGCCAAGCGCATGCGGATCGCGGAGCTGAACACCCTGGTCGGCATGGTGCGCGGACGTCTGGGACGCTGAACCGACGGGTCCCGCACAACCATCGGGGGGAGCCGCGTGTCGTGCATAGCGTCCGACTGTGGGCACAATTGGCTTGGCTGTTGGATGTGGCGCAACGGATGGGGAGGCAGGAACGACGGTGGCGGAACGTAGCACGGCTGCCGTCGACGTGGCCGACAACAGCGGTGACGACCCGCTGACCGCCAAGGCGGACACGGCCGCGACCGACGGGGTGGCGGAAGAGCAGAAGACGGCGGAGCAGAACGCCGAGGCCACGGAGAAGAAGGCGGTCGAACGACAGAGCGGCGAACAGCCCTCCCTCACGGCACCGGAACTGCACAGCGGCCACAAGTTGGCCAGACGCTACCGGCTGGAGGAGTGCGTCACCCGTCTGGACGGCTTCAGCAGCTGGCGTGCCGTCGACGAGAAGCTGCGGCGTGCCGTCGGGGTGCACCTGCTTCCCGCCGACCACCCCCGGGCCCGCTCGGTCCTGGCCGCGGCCCGATCCTCGGCCCTCCTCGGCGACCCTCGCTTCGTCCAGGTCCTCGACGCCGTCGAGGAGAACGACCTCGTGTACGTCGTACATGAGTGGCTGCCCGACTCCACCGAGCTGACCGCGCTGCTCGCGGCCGGCCCGCTGGAACCCCACGACGCCTACCAACTCGTCACCCAGGTCTCCCAGGCCATGGCCGCCGCCCACCGCGAAGGCCTCGCCCACCTCCGGCTCACCCCGAGCGCCGTCCTGCGCAGCTCCACCGGCCAGTACCGGATCCGCGGCCTGGCCGTGAACGCAGCCCTGCGCGGCATCACCGCCGATCGCCCGCAGCGCAGCGACACCGAGGCCATCGGCGCGCTCCTGTACGCCGCGCTCACCCAGCGCTGGCCGTACGACAGCGATGCCTACGGGCTCTCCGGGCTGCCCAAGGGCGTCGGGCTGCTCCCGCCCGACCAGGTCCGCGCCGGTGTCCACCGGGGCCTCTCCGAGATCGCCATGCGCGCCCTGGCCAACGACGGGGCCACCGCCTCGCGCCAGGAGCCGCCCTGCACCACCCCGGACGAGCTGGCCAAGGCCGTGGCCGCGATGCCCCGTGTGAAGCCCCCGGAGCCGGAGTACGCCACACCGCCCGAGTACCAGCGCACGACCTATCAGCAGGGCACGTACGGCCGCCCGCAGCCACGTCCTCAGGTCACCCAGCCGGTCGTCGTTCCCCCGCCGCCCCTCCAGAGCCGCACGGGCACTGCGCTGAAGTGGGCCGTGTCCGCCCTCCTCATCGCCGCTCTCGGTCTGGGCAGCTGGCAGATCGCGGACCGGCTGCTCGCGCCCGAGGCCACTCCCAAGACGCCGGTGACGACACCGACGGCCGACGAGAAGCCGCCGCCGCCCAAGCCGCTCACGATCCATGCGGCCGCGGAGTTCTCACCGGACGGTTCCCCGCAGAACGCAGAGGGGGTCGGGAACACCTATGACGACGACAGCACGTCGTACTGGCGCACCAAGAGCTATTACGAGGGGCCCATACTGGCACCCTTCAAACAGGGCGTCGGCATCGTGTACGACCTCGGCTCGGACCAGGACGTTTCCGCCGCCTCGATTTCGCTCCGCTACGGCGGCGAACACACTGCGGCCACGCTGTACGCCGCCGACTCCCTTTCTTCGGGGTCTCTCGAGTCCATGAAGAAGATCGCTACGGCCGAGACCTCGGGCTCCACAGTCGAGCTGGCAGGCAAGGTTCCGGTGAAAACGCGCTACGTGCTGCTCTGGCTCACCGCCCTGCCCTACTCCGGGGGCGACCAGTTCAGCCGAGCCGGTTACAAGCAAGCGATCATGGACGTCTCGTTCGTCGGTAGCGGCACATAGGCAGCGGAAAGGGTGGGCGTCGTGCCGCTGCTCGACGCCCGCCACTACCCCTCTCGTTAATTTCCCACCACGGCAGACGACCTGCGGTAGGCCTGCGCAAAGTGATCCTTGATCCGCGAGAACTCCTCGGGATGGCTCCTCATATGAGCTGATTGCAGGTCGCTCTCGACAGAGAGCAGGACCGTAGGAACACGGGATTTCATCTTGCAGTTCACGTCTCTTTCGGCAGTCTCTTTTTCTTTGGAACTGACCGAACTGGACTGCCAGCGAGGATCATCATTCGCGTCCCAGATGTCTTCATATGAATAACCGAAGCCAGTCATGCAAGCCTTCCAGCTCGCCATGGCCCTCAGCACTCGCGGATCCCGGCCGGCATCAAGGAAGGAACGCGCATGGTACTTCAGCAACTCGACCAACTCAGGTTCGAGTCCGTCCGTGCCGTACACCTTCCGCTCGGCATCCCCTCGACACCCTCCCATCTGATCTGACGCTTCCATGGGCTCATCAAGCCGCCGCCCGGTATAGGCCTCGAACTCTTTTGCGTCGGGAACGAACTTCTTTCCGTTCAGATCGGCACCATGTTCCTGATCCCCTTCGGAAACAGGCGCATGGTAGCCAATCCTCCGGACTTCCGATATGTCTATTACTCCATATCGACGTGAATTCACAGAAGCCGGGGACCTGTTTTCCACCATCCTCGGTTCAGGCCAGTCAAGGCCCAGTTTCTTCATGCATGAATAGGCCAGCCGCTGGACAGCAAAGTCGTTTGCCTGAGCCTGCCGCGGTGTCTCGACATAGGCGTCCATGGGCAGGACGATGTCAGCTCCGCTCTCAACCTGCCTGACGACCGGTGGGCGAGTAGGGGCATCCGACCTGGGCGGCTGCTGTTCGGGGGTATTGCCGGCTGAAGTGCAACCAGACACAAGGAATGCACTCGCGCAAGCAATGAAGAGCTTCTTTGAATTCATACTCACATACCTTCAAAACAAAAGGCGCCCCACCCCGGAGGGCAGGACGCCACCATCGACAGAGCTTTTAATAAACGGAGCCGCACGTCACGTTGAACTGGTGCGAGTTCATGTTGTCGTTCGCACTCCTGCCATTGCTCAGAAGCACCTTGTTAAAGAAAACGATGCCGCCGGCCCGAATAGTGAAGCAGGGACCGGCGTGATTCGAGTTGTAGTAGACGGCGATGCGACTGTCCTGATCCCAGTTGGTGGCGCCACTCACATTTGTCAGCACGCCATCACCCCTGTACAGAGGCGTACTGGTCCCGCCGTAGGTGATGTTCGCCCACGAGGCGCGCGAGTAGTAATCGATCCGCAGCATCCCATTCAGATACTGGCCGCCGTTCTCATGAAGGCAAACCTTGTCGTAGGCATACTCACCCACGCATTCGACGGCGCTTGCCGTCGAGGCCGAGGCAACGACGCACGAGGCTGCCGCAGCAGCGGCCATAACCATCGCCGCTATTTTTCTCTTCACAGAACTATTCCTCTCGCGCAAAAAGATATATATCGGCAGCATAATTCCACGATCATCTTGAACCGTCAAGATCACCTCGTCGAGATTGCCCCATTTACAACCCCTTGCGACGAGCGGCCGGTCTCATTTACTTTTGGTGACCGAGCGGCTTGAATGCCTCCAGGGAAAGCTGACGGGAGGAAATCGTGTCGTCTGCGGCTGATGACCCTCGTTCGGTCAAGGATCAGGAGCTCCTCGCGCTCCACGTCGCCGGGCACCCGGACGCCTTCGGCGAGCTCGTGCGGCGGCACAGGGACCGGCTGTGGGCGGTGGCCCTGCGAACCCTGGGGGACCGCGAGGAGGCGGCCGACGCCGTTCAGGACGCTCTGCTCTCCGCCTTCCGTGCCGCCCACACCTTCCGGGGCCAGTCGGCCGTCACCACCTGGCTGCACCGCATCACGGTCAACGCCTGCCTCGACCGCGCACGCAAGACCGCCTCCCGCAGGACCTCGCCCGTCGATGACACCGATCGGTTCGAGCAGCTCCTCGAACCCCATGAGTCGGCCGAGGCACCTGCGGAACGGCAGGACGTCCACCGCGAAGTGCTCGCCGCGCTCGCCGCGATCCCCGCCGACCAGCGCGCCGCCCTCGTCCTGGTGGACATGCAGGGATACCCGGTCGCGGAGGCGGCCCGTATCCTCGGCGTTCCCACCGGCACCGTGAAGAGCCGCTGCGCACGCGGGCGCGCACGGCTCCTTCCGATGGTCACTCATCTGCGCGCCGACACCGTGGGTAACGATGCCTCCGATGGGGGAAGGAACCGGACGCCGGGGACATCCGTCCCACCGGTGCCGGGGCCGACGGATACCGGACCGACTGATCCAGCTGCTGTGAAGGGCGGAGGTGGGCGCGCGTGACTTCCACGACCGGCAAGGCCGACACAACACAGCACCCGGACGTCTCGGAGATCTCCGATCTGACCGAGGGGCTGCTCTCACCGAGCCGCGCCGCCGCCGTACGCCGCCACCTGGACGACTGTCCGCTCTGCGCCGACGTACGGACCTCCCTGGAGGAGATCCGTGGCCTCCTGGGCACCCTGCCCGGGCCGCCCCGTATGCCCGCAGACATCACCGGCCGCATCGATGCCGCCCTCGCCGCCGAAGCCCTCCTCAACGCCACCACTCCGGAGAGCGGCACCTCCGTTTCACGTGAAACATCCCGCACCCCGTCCGAGACGGTCCCGTCCTCTACCCAGGCCCCTGTCTCCGACCGCCCTGCAGGACGCCCCAGCGCAGCCACCGGCCCCGGCCGGACGAAGCGGCCACGCCGCAGCCGGATCGCCCTGCTCTCCACGCTCGGTGCCGCCTTCGGAGCCGTGATCCTGGGAACGAGTCTGTTCCTCAGCCAGACGAGCAACCTGGACCAGGGAGGTACAGCGGCGGACACCAAGAAGGCCGCCACCGCCGCAGAGGGGAGTCTGAGCCCCTTCTCCGGCTCTCCGGTCGAGGACCGGGTCCAGGCACTCATGGCCGAGGAGAGCATCGCCAAGACGCCCCGGGGCATCGCGCCCGAGTCGATGTCCGCCGATGCGGGTACCACCACGGGCCCTCAGCTGAGCAGGGACACCGCCGTCCCCGGCTGTGTCCTGGCCGGCACCGGCCGCACCGATGCGGTGCTCGGCCACGAGCGCGGCGAATACCAAGGCACACCCGCCTATCTGCTCGTGTTGCCTGACCCCACGGACAGCACCCGGATCCAGGCCTATGTGCTCGACGCCTCCTGCGTGGACCGGACCACGGGGAGCGGAAGCCCGGCCGCCGATCTGCTCTTCAGCCAGAGCTACCCCCGCCCCTGATCTCTCTCCCCGTCCGGCAACGGTGCCGCGCGGCGGTTTCGGGAATGTACGCCCCTTAGGATCCGTTGGGTGGGGTGAGAGCGACCGAGACAACCGCCCCGTAGGCAGTGGCAGTCTGCAGAGACGAGGAAGAAACCCGTGAGCGACGTCCGTAACGTGATCATCATTGGCTCCGGGCCCGCGGGATACACCGCTGCGCTCTACACCGCCCGAGCGTCGCTGAACCCGCTGGTCTTCGAGGGTGCCGTGACTGCCGGCGGCGCGCTGATGAACACGACCGAGGTCGAGAACTTCCCCGGCTTCCGTGACGGCATCATGGGCCCGGACCTGATGGACAACATGCGGGCCCAGGCCGAGCGCTTCGGCGCCGAGCTGGTCCCCGACGATGTCATCGCCGTGGACCTGACCGGTGACATCAAGACCGTCACCGACACCGCCGGCACCGTGCACCGCGCCAAGGCCGTCATCGTCACCACAGGCTCGCAGCACCGCAAGCTCGGTCTCCCCAACGAGGACACGCTCTCCGGCCGCGGTGTCTCCTGGTGCGCCACCTGCGACGGGTTCTTCTTCAAGGACCAGGACATCGCCGTCGTCGGCGGCGGCGACACCGCGATCGAGGAGGCCACCTTCCTCTCGCGCTTCGCCAAGACCGTCACCATCGTCCACCGCCGCGACACCCTGCGTGCCTCGAAGGCCATGCAGGAGCGCGCCTTCGCCGACCCGAAGATCTCCTTCGCCTGGGACAGCGAGGTCACCGAGATCCACGGTGAGCAGAAGCTCAGCGGTGTGACCCTGCGCGACACCAAGACCGGTGAGACCCGCCAGCTGCCCGTCACCGGCCTCTTCATCGCCGTGGGCCACGACCCGCGGACGGAGCTCTTCAAGGGCCAGCTGGACCTCGATGAGGAGGGCTACCTCAACGTGGCCGCCCCGTCGACGCGGACGAACCTCACCGGTGTCTTCGGCGCCGGCGATGTCGTCGACCACACCTACCGCCAGGCCATCACGGCCGCCGGTACCGGCTGCTCCGCCGCGCTCGACGCCGAGCGTTTCCTGGCCGCCCTCGCCGACAGCGAGAAGCTGGCCGAGACCCCCGCGGTCTGACCCGTCTCTCCCCACCCACACCCCGCGAGATCAAGGAGGCCGCTGTGGCCCTGAAGACTGTGACCGACGCTTCCTTCGAAGAGGACGTCCTCAAGAGCGACAAGCCCGTCCTGGTGGACTTCTGGGCCGAGTGGTGCGGCCCGTGCCGCCAGATCGCCCCGTCGCTCGAGGCCATCGCCGCCGAGCACGGCGAGATCGAGATCGTGAAGCTCAACATCGACCAGAACCCGGCCACGGCTGCGAAGTACGGCGTCATGTCCATCCCGACGCTGAACGTCTACCAGGGCGGCGAGGTCGTGAAGACGATCGTCGGTGCCAAGCCGAAGGCTGCCATCCTCCGCGACCTCGAGGGCTTCGTCGAGCCGACCAAGGCCTGACACGCACTCGCTTGTTTCACATGAAACTGAGCTGCTGTTTCACGTGAAACACCAACGGCCCGCCCCCTCCTGGGGGCGGGCCGTTCTCGTGTACGCCCCTAGAGCGGCCGCAGGACGGGCTCCTTCTGCACGGCGCCGAGAAGCCGGTCCAGGGCCATCTCGACGTCTTCCTTCCAGGAGAGCGTCGTCCGGAGCTCCAACCTCAGCCGGGGGAAGGCAGGATGCGGACGGACGGTCTTGAAGCCCACCGCCAGCAGGTGATCGACCGGCAGGACACAGGCCGGCTCCTTCCACCGGGCGTCTCCGAACGCCTCGATGGCCTTGAAGCCCCTCCGCAGCAGATCCTTCGCCACGGTCTGCACCATCACCCGGCCCAGTCCCTGCCCCTGATAGCCGGGCATGATCCAGGCCGTGATCAGCTGCGCGGCATCGGCGGCCACCGGACTCGTCGGAAAGGCCGTCGAGCGCGGCACATAGGCCGGGGGAGCGTAGAGGACATAGCCGACCGGCACCTCGTCGACATAGACCACCCGACCGCAGGACCCCCACTCCAGCAGGACGCCCGAGATCCAGGACTCCTTCTCCAGCTCCGGGCGGCCGGCCTTCACCGCGGCCTCCCCGCTGACCGGGTCGAGCTCCCAGAAGACACAGGAGCGACACCGCTTGGGCAGGTCCGGAAGGTTGTCCAGCGTGAGCGGTACGAGCCGACGCCCCACGGCCGCTCCTCATTCCCTCGCCATCGAGCACGGATACGCCTCTGGGAATCGTATCGATCGGGCGATCGGGAAGACACCGCACACGAGCAAAGGGCGGGCCGCATGCCGGTGAAGACCGGATCGCGGCCCGCCCTCGGCGGCCTCAAGAAGCAAAGAGGATCAGTTCTTCGCGTCCTGCTCGGCGCTCTTCTGGTCCAGGACCCGTCCCTCGCCGGGAGCGAGAGTCGACAGGATCCGTTCCAGATCCTCCATCGACGCGAACTCGACGACGATCTTGCCCTTCTTCTGCCCCAGATCGACCTTCACCCGGGTCTCGAAACGGTCCGAGAGCCTGGTGGCGAGCTCCGTGAGGGCGGGCGAGACACGACCGCCGGCACGCGGGCCCTTCGGCTTGACCGTGCCGACGGGCTCCTCGGAGCCCATGAGGCTCACGATCTCCTCGACGGAGCGCACCGAGAGGCCTTCGGAGACAATCCGAAAGGCCAGCTTGTCCTGGGCCTCCGGGTCCTCCACACCGAGCAGGGCCCGGGCGTGGCCGGCGGACAGCACTCCGGCGCCGACCCTCCGCTGCACCGGCGGCGAGAGCCGCAGAAGGCGCAGGGTGTTGGAGATCTGCGGGCGGGACCGCCCGATCCGCTCCGCGAGCTGGTCATGGGTGCAGCCGAAGTCCTTGAGCAACTGCTCGTAGGCGTGGGCCTCTTCGATCGCGTTCAGCTGGGCACGGTGAAGGTTCTCCAGGAGCGCGTCCAGGAGCATCTTCTCGTCGTCGGTGTCCCGGACGATCGCCGGGATCCGCTCAAGGCCCGCCATCCTGGACGCCCGCAGACGACGCTCGCCCATGACGAGCTCATAGCGCTCGTCCTCGACCTTGCGCACGACCACGGGCTGAAGAAGGCCGACCTCCTTGATGGAGATGACGAGCTCCGCCAGAGCGTCCTCGTCGAAGACCTCACGCGGCTGGTGCCGGTTGGGAACGATCGCGTCGAGCGGAAGCTCCGTGAAGTAGGCCCCCGCCGGAGGCTCCGGCCGCACGGATTCGGATGCGTTCCACGACAGCGCGGACTCAGGAGAGTGTGCGCTCTGTGGAAGCGTCGCCAGTTTCGCGGCGGCCACCCCGCGGTCCGACGACAGGGGCGGGACCGCGCCGGGGGAGCTCGCGCCTGCCCCGAGGCCGACCGTCGGCGCCTGTCGCTCCTGGGGAGCAGCGGGGATCAGCGCACCGAGCCCACGCCCCAATCCCCTACGTCGCTCACTCACTGGATCCCCTCCGACATGCTGCGCTGGTTGTTCTGGTGCCCTACATGGGCGTGCTGCGGGTCGTAGTGCACCGCAGCCCCCCGCAGGGCGATCTCACGGGCCGCTTCGAGATACGACAGGGCGCCGCTGGAACCCGGATCATAGGTGAGGACCGTCTGCCCGTAGCTCGGCGCCTCAGAGATCCGGACGGATCTCGGGATGCTGGTCCGCAGCACCTCTTCGGCGAAGTGGGTGCGCACCTCGTCGGCGACCTGGGAGGCGAGCCTCGTTCTGCCGTCGTACATGGTGAGCAGAATCGTCGAGACATGGAGGGCGGGATTGAGGTGCCCTCGCACCAGATCGACGTTCCGCAGAAGCTGCCCGAGTCCCTCAAGGGCGTAGTACTCGCACTGGATCGGGATCAGCACCTCGGCTCCGGCCACCATGGCGTTGACCGTGAGGAGACCGAGCGAGGGCGGGCAGTCGATCAGGATGTAGTCGAGCGGCTGCTCATAGGCCTGGATCGCCCGCTGAAGGCGGCTCTCACGGGCCACCAGCGACACCAGCTCGATCTCGGCACCGGCGAGGTCGATCGTGGCGGGGGCGCAGAAGAGGCCTTCGACGTCCATGACGGGCTGCACCACTTCGGAAAGCGGCCTGCTGTCCACCAGGACGTCGTAGATCGAAGGGACCTCGGCGTGGTGGTCGATACCGAGCGCGGTGGAGGCATTGCCCTGCGGGTCCAGGTCGATGACCAGGACCCGGGCACCGTGCAGGGCGAGGGACGCGGCAAGGTTGACCGTCGTGGTCGTCTTGCCCACGCCACCCTTCTGATTGGCGACCACCATCACGCGAGTCTGCGCCGGGCGGGGAAGTCCCTCACCGGCACGACCCAAGGCTTCTACTGCCAGCTGGGCAGCACGACCAATGGGGGTGTCGTCCATGGGGGGCGGTGTTTCACGTGAAACATCCTCCCCCACCGATTCGGTTCGGGGACCGGGGACCGGATCGGTCATCGGTCCCGCGATGTTGGCGTCGGACCGCAAGGATTCACTCTCCTCGGCTTCAGGCTCGCGATGGGGAGAGCCTGCCATGCTTTCGGGGTCGTGAACCAGCGAGGCCGGTGGTTCTGTGGGTGAATCCACCTCTGTGGACATCTGCGTAACCCTCGCGGGTGGCTTCACGCGGGGTTTACGGTCCCGGGGCGTGGCAGCCGCGCGACCACGGCTGATGATCCCCTGCAGCAGTGAGCGATGTTTCACGTGAAACACCATGCCCCCGCTGCCTGGCCGGGACCGTTCGACACTCCGAAATGGTACGTATGCGGCGATCAGCGACGTCGACGCGTCTTGCTCGTCCGGGCAGCCTTGGCCCGCTTCGCCGCGAACCGCACACCCCCGGGGCTCTCACCGACCTCCACACGGACGACCGTGGACAGCGGATCCACGATCCCCTCGCCCACCTGCAACACCGAGGTCTCCACCACTCCGAGCCGGGAGAGCGCGGCGCGCGCGCCGATGATCTCCTCCTCGGCGGTGTCGCCCTTGAGAGCCAGCATCTCCCCGTACGGGCGGAGCAGGGGGACGCCCCAGCCGGCCAACCGGTCCAGGGGTGCGACCGCCCGAGCGGTCACGACGTGCACAGGAGTGATCTTGCCGAGCATCTCCTCCGCGCGCCCTCGGACCACGGTCACATGGTCGAGGCCGAGCAGCTCGACGACCTCCTGGAGGAAGTTCGTCCGGCGGAGGAGCGGCTCCAGGAGCGTGATCTTCAGATCCGGCCGGACCAGAGCCAGCGGAATGCCGGGAAGACCGGCACCCGAGCCCACGTCGCAGACGGTGATGCCCTCGGGGACGACCTCCGAGAGGACAGCACAGTTCAGCAGATGGCGCTCCCACAGTCGCGGGACCTCACGCGGCCCGATCAGGCCGCGCTTCACACCCGCGTCCGCGAGGAGCTCCGCGTACCGCACGGCCTCCGGGAAGTACTCACCGAAGACTGTCCGCGCCTGCTCCGGAGCTTCCGGGAGCTCCGCTGCCTCCGTCACGGGAACCGTCCTTCCGTACCGCACGCATCGCGTGCAAGCGCACTGTGGTGGCTGACTATCAGGCTGACAAAGATCGGCCCCGCCTGCGAACAGACGGGGCCGAGACTACGTGAGGGTTCAGGCCGGGAGCACGACGACGAAGCGCTGCGGCTCCTCGCCCTCGGACTCGCTGCGCAGACCGGCGGCGGCGATCGCGTCGTGCACGACCTTGCGCTCGAACGGCGTCATCGGGTCCAGCTTGACCGGCTGACCGGTGGACTTCACCTCGACCGCGGCCTTGGCGCCCAGCTCGGCGAGCTCGGTGCGCTTCTGGGCGCGGAAGCCGGCGATGTCGAGCATCAGACGGCTGCGGTCCCCGGTCTCCCGGTGGACGGCCAGGCGGGTCAGCTCCTGGAGGGCTTCCAGGACCTCACCGTCGCGGCCCACGAGCTTCTGGAGCTCACGGCTGCTGGAGTCGCTGATGATCGAGACCGCGGCCCGGTCCGCCTCGACGTCCATGTCGATGTCGCCGTCGAGGTCGGCGATGTCGAGCAGGCCCTCAAGGTAGTCGGCCGCGATCTCACCCTCCTGCTCCAGGCGGGTCAGGGTGTCGCCACCCTCGGCGGCGGCGGAGGCGGCGGCGGAGGTGGTGCCTTCCGTCACGGATGGACTCCTTCTTGCTTCGGCGAGGCTTACTTCTTGGAGGACGGGTGCTTGGGCCGCTGCTGGCCCTTGCGCTGGCCGGACTTGCCCTGGCGGGTGCCACCGGAGTTGGCACGGCTCGGGCGGGCGGGCTTGTCGCCGGCCTCGTCCTTCGCGGTGGTCTTGGCCGGACCCTGGGGCTTCTTCTCGAGCGAGGTGGTCGCCGCTTCGGCTGCCGGCTCGGAGTCGTCCTCGGTGTCCTTGGCCACGAGCTGCTGGGCCGCGGCGGCCTGGCGCTGGGCCTTGGTCTGGCGCTTGGGCTGCTGACGCCTGGCGGCGGCACCGCCCTCGGCCTCGGCCTCGATCGTGTCGCTCTTGATCACGGTGCCGTCGGCCTGGGCGGCGAAGCCGGCCTTGGTCAGACCCGAGAAGAAGCGGCGCTCGTTCTCGTTCCGGTCGCTGGTGGCCTTGGCGACGATCAACTTCACGACGGTCTTCCGGCGGCGGCCGCGGACCTCGCCGTGGGTCGTGATGCTCTTCAGGAGGCGCTGGAGGTAGGAGTCCTGAGCCTTGCTGCCCGGGGTCGGGTTCTGGTTGATCACGTACATCTGCTGGCCCATGGTCCACAGGTTGGTGGTCAGCCAGTAGACGAGGACACCGACGGGGAAGTTGATGCCCATGACGGCGAAGATCACCGGGAAGATGTACATGAGCATCTTCTGCTGCTGCATGTACGGGGTCTTCACGGAGAGGTCGACGTTCTTCATCATCAGCTGGCGCTGGGTGAAGAACTGCGAGGCCGACATCAGGACGATCATGATCGCGGTGACGATGCGGACCGAGGTGATCGAGGCGTCGAGAGCGGCGACGTCGGCGGCGCTGTCCATGAACTTCGAGGCGATCGGAGCACCGAAGATGTGGGCCTGCCGGGCGCTGTCGACCAGCGCCTGGTTCATCGCGCCGACCTTGTCGCCCTCGGCGATGTTGGACAGCACGTGGTACAGAGCGAAGAAGAACGGCGACTGCGCCAGGATGGGAAGGCACGAGGAGAGCGGGTTGGTACCCGTCTCCTTGTACAGCTTCATCATCTCTTCGGACTGACGCTGCTTGTCGCTCTTGTAGCGCTCCTGGATCGCCTTCATCTTCGGCTGGAGCGCCTGCATGTTCCGCGTCGACTTGATCTGCTTGACGAACAGCGGGATCAGACAGATACGGATCAGCACCACGAGGGACACGATGGACAGGCCCCAGGCCCAGCCCGTGTCAGGGCCGAAGACCGCCCCGTACACCTTGTGGAACTGGACGATGACCCAGGAAACGGGCCAGGTGATGAAGCTGAACAGACTGGCAATCGTGTCCACTAATCAGGCTCCTTGAGCATTGGGCGAGGTCTCTGCGGCCGGGCTCGTCTCGGCGGTGGACCCGCCCTTGTCGCCGCGCAGCGCGTTCCTCAGCATTTCGTGCCAGCGAGGGCGCTTACGCGGGGGGACATGGTCCACACCGCCGGGCGACCACGGGTTGCACCGCAGAATGCGCCAGGCGGTCAGGGCCGTGCCCTTGATCGCGCCATGCCGGTCGATGGCCGTGAATCCGTAGTGGGAACACGACGGGTAGTACCGGCAGACGGGGCCCAGGAGCGGGCTGATCGTCCACTGGTACAGCTTGATGAGAGCCAGCAGCGGGTACTTCATCGCGCGCCCCCTCCCAGCAGCCGCTGGAGAGCGGCGTCCAGGTCTCGGGCCAGCTGTGCGTGGTCGGCGTCGCCGGCTCCGGGCAACGCCCGTACGACCACCAGGCTACCGGGGGGCAGCTCGGTGAGCCGGTCGCGGACGAGATGGCGGAGGCGACGCTTCACCTGGTTGCGTACGACCGCACCGCCCACGGCCTTGCTCACGACGAAACCCGCACGCGTCGGGGGAGCGCTCTCCCCAGGCGCGTGCGGGTCCGTTGCACCGCTGCGTAGGTGGACGACGAGGAGCGGGCGACCGGCCCGGCGACCTCGGCGTACCGCGGTTGCGAAGTCCTCGCGCCGCCTCAGCCGATTCTCGGTAGGCAGCACGTCATGACCTGTTAAGGCAGATCAGGCGGACAGCTCAGAGCGACCCTTGGAACGGCGGTTCGCCAGGATGGCGCGGCCGGCGCGGGTACGCATGCGCAGGCGGAAGCCGTGGGTCTTCGCACGACGACGGTTGTTCGGCTGGAAGGTGCGCTTGCTCACTCGGGGGCTCCAGAAATGATTCGTAGACGGCGGGACATCGCCTGGCTGTCACCGTGCGCCCACGAGTAGCTCGCAATACGCCCGAGTGCACCGCTAAACGATCACAGACCGTGATCTTTGCCCATCGGAGGCAGGCGGCAGCAGCCATCGACAACTCGACCTGGTTACGGTACGCGCGGCTACGCCATCCGGTCAAACCGACCTGTCGCCGCCCCCCATTGTGCACAGGCTGTGGACAACAACTTGAACCACGTCAGCCGCCACGACTACCGTGGATGGACTCCACATTCTTTTCCGTTCTGTCCTTACCTGTCCTCACGGACCCCGTCCTCACGGACACCGACCCACCGTCCCCGAGAACCACACCATCGTGGGACCTGCGAGAAAGCGTGCCCTGTGGCTGACGTACCTGCCGATCTTGCCGCAGTGTGGCCACGCGTCCTCGAGCAACTCCTCGCGGAGGGCCAGCAGGGAATCGAGCCCAAGGACAAGCAGTGGATCGAGCGCTGCCAGCCGCTCGCCCTGGTCGCCGACACGGCGCTCCTCGCCGTACCCAACGAATGGGGAAAGCGCGTCCTCGAGGGCCGGCTCGCCCCCTTGATCAGCGAGACCCTCAGCCGTGAGTGCGGCCGCCCGATCCGGATCGCGATCACCGTCGACGACTCCGCCGGCGAGCCGACTCCGCCGGCCCCGTCGTCTCAGCAGTCCCGCTACGACGAGCGCTCGCAGCCCGAGCCGTACGAGAAGTACGAGGGCTACGGCCATCGGCCGATGCCCGACGACGGGCTGCCCACGGCACGCCCGGCCTACCCGGACTACAGCCAGCAGCGGCCGGACCCCGGCGCCTGGCCGCGTACCCAGGAGGACCTGGGCTGGCAGCAGTCCCGGATGGGCGGCTACCAGGAGCGGGCCCCGTACACCGGTCCCGACCAGTCCCGGCAGTCGCGCTACGACGAGCCGCCCCGGGGGTACGAGCCGCAGCGGTCCGAGCGCGGCGAACTGCCCGAGCCGCAGAACCACGGTGCCCGTCCCGGCCCCCGGCAGGGCGGTCCCGGTCCGGTGGGCGGCGGCCCGGGCGGCCACGGTTCCTCGTCCGCCTCCCAGGGCGGAGCTCCCGGCGAGCAGCACGCGCGGCTGAACCCCCGGTACCTCTTCGACACCTTCGTCATCGGTTCCTCGAACCGCTTCGCGCACGCGGCCGCCGTCGCGGTGGCCGAGGCGCCGGCGAAGGCGTACAACCCGCTCTTCATCTACGGGGAGTCGGGCCTCGGAAAGACCCACCTGCTGCACGCGATCGGCCACTACGCGCGGAACCTCTACCCGGGCACGCGCGTGCGGTACGTGAGCTCGGAGGAGTTCACGAACGAGTTCATCAACTCGATCCGCGACGGCAAGGGCGACGCCTTCAGGAAGCGCTACCGGGATGTGGACATCCTGCTGGTCGACGACATCCAGTTCCTCGCGAGCAAGGAGTCGACGCAGGAGGAGTTCTTCCACACCTTCAACACGCTGCACAACGCGAACAAGCAGATCGTGCTCTCCTCGGACCGGCCGCCCCGGCAGCTGGTGACCCTGGAGGACCGGCTCCGCAACCGCTTCGAGTGGGGTCTCACCACCGACGTGCAGCCGCCCGAGCTGGAGACGCGCATCGCGATCCTCCGCAAGAAGGCCGTCCAGGAGCAGCTCAACGCCCCGCCGGAGGTCCTGGAGTTCATCGCCTCCCGGATCTCGCGGAACATCCGTGAGCTGGAGGGCGCGCTGATCCGGGTCACAGCCTTCGCGAGCCTCAACCGGCAGCCGGTCGACCTGGGGCTGACCGAGATCGTCCTCAAGGACCTGATCCCGGGCGGCGAGGACTCGTCGCCGGAGATCACCGCGCCGGCGATCATGGCGGCCACGGCCGACTACTTCGGTCTGACGGTGGAGGACCTCTGCGGGTCCTCGCGCAGCCGGGTCCTGGTGACGGCCCGGCAGATCGCGATGTATCTGTGCCGCGAGCTCACGGACCTCTCGCTGCCGAAGATCGGCGCGCAGTTCGGCGGCCGCGACCATACGACGGTGATGCACGCGGACCGGAAGATCCGCGCGCTGATGGCCGAGCGGCGCTCCATCTACAACCAGGTCACCGAGCTGACGAACCGCATCAAGAACGGCTGACTGACCGCTTCAGCGGCGTTCCAAGGGCGCTCCGGGATCACCCCCGGAGCGCCCTTTCGTATGTCCCCGATGCCTTACGAGGAGGACGCGCCGGGCGCTCTACGAGACCGTTCCCGGCGCTCAGCGAGCCCTCCTGAGAGCTTCCGAGAGCCGCTGAAGGGTCTCGTTGAGGCCTCTGAGGCCCCTGCGGGGCCGTCCGAAGCCCCCTCTCGCGGGCTTCGGCGGGCCGTCCCCTGCCCCGTCCGCCGACCCGGGTGTTCGATTACTCCGTTCCGGTGGCGGGTTCTCCACAGGTTGGGGGATGATCTCCCGTCCACAGGGTGGGGACTGTCGAGTTATCCGGATCGTGTCCACAGGCAAGCCTGGTGACAGATCATCACCCCAGGTCAGACCCTTGTGGAATTGTTGGTAAAAGATCTCCACAGGCTGTGGATGAATGTCTCGTCCACAGGGGGTCCCGACGGTTGTCCACCGGCTGCCCACAGGACGGGGTCTGTTGCCCACAGCTTCTCCACAGCCCTGTCCACTGTTCGGCAACGAATCGGCCCTTCTCACCGCGTCGAGTGAAAGCCGTCACACCAAGGAGGACGGTTGGGCTGTGGGGAACCTGGGTAAAGCTGGGGACAGCGCTGGGGAGAACTCCCCGTGGCCTGTGTATGGGGTGTGCAGAACTTTCGGGTGTCCACAGAGAACCCCAGTTGTCCACCGGTTCCACCCACAGGCGCGGTGGACAAAAAACTGGGCCTGACCTGCGCAGACGGGGTTATCCACCGTTTCCACAGGCCCTACTACTACTCCCACATAGAGTTAGCCCGGAATCCGCTTCGAAGTGGGACCTGTGCACAACTCGGCGCCGGAGCTCCGACCCGCCCTTGTCGCGACTTGACCCCGAGCAGCACCGAGTGTCGGCGGCGTACGTCAGACTGGTTCCCGCAGTCGACGAAGAGCCAGCAACAAGCAGGAGGCGGTTCCGGTGAAGATCCGGGTGGAGCGCGACGTACTTGCCGAGGCGGTGGCCTGGGTGGCCCGCAGCCTCCCGGCCCGTCCGCCGGCCCCCGTTCTCGCGGGCCTTCTCCTGAAGGCCGAGGACGGCGCGCTGAGCTTCTCGAGCTTCGACTACGAGGTCTCGGCGCGTGTCTCCGTCGAGGCGGAGGTCGAGGAGGACGGCACCGTCCTGGTCTCCGGCCGACTGCTCGCCGACATCTGCCGCGCTCTCCCCAACCGGCCGGTGGAGATTTCCACAGACGGTGTACGGGCGACCGTGGTCTGCGGCTCTTCCCGCTTCACCCTCCACACCCTGCCTGTGGAGGAGTACCCGGCGCTGCCGGAGATGCCCACCGCGACCGGCACCGTCCCCGGTGAGGTCTTCGCCTCCGCCGCCGCGCAGGTGGCCATCGCCGCCGGCCGTGACGACACGCTGCCCGTCCTCACCGGTGTGCGCATCGAGATCGAGGGCGACACGGTCACCCTGGCCTCCACCGACCGCTACCGCTTCGCGGTCCGCGAGTTCCTGTGGAAGCCGGAGTCCCCGGACGCCTCCGC
The DNA here is from genome assembly GCF_042879855.1 of Streptomyces sp. NPDC058326. Taxonomy (NCBI): domain Bacteria; kingdom Bacillati; phylum Actinomycetota; class Actinomycetes; order Kitasatosporales; family Streptomycetaceae; genus Streptomyces; species Streptomyces sp. NPDC058326. Next base: position 165,404 of record NZ_JBHVZO010000003.1, read on the forward strand.
GGTCGCCCTGGTGCCCGCGAAGACCCTCCTGGACACGGCGAAGGCGCTCACCAGCGGCGACACCGTCACCCTGGCGCTCTCGGGCTCCGGCAAGGGCGAGGGCCTCATCGGCTTCGAGGGCGCCGGCCGCCGCACCACCACCCGGCTGCTCGAGGGCGACCTGCCGAAGTACCGGACGCTCTTCCCCACCGAGTTCAACTCGGTCGCGGTGATCGAGACCGCCCCCTTCGTCGAGGCCGTCAAGCGCGTGGCCCTGGTGGCCGAGCGCAACACCCCGGTCCGGCTGAGCTTCGAGCAGGGCGTGCTGATCCTGGAGGCCGGCTCCAGCGACGACGCACAGGCTGTGGAGCGTGTGGACGCGCAGCTGGAGGGCGACGACATCTCGATCGCCTTCAACCCGACCTTCCTGCTCGACGGCCTGAGCGCGATCGACTCCCCGGTCGCTCAGCTGTCCTTCACGACCTCCACGAAGCCCGCGCTCCTGAGCGGCAAGCCGGCGGTCGACGCGGAGGCCGACGAGGCCTACAAGTACCTGATCATGCCGGTGCGCCTCTCCGGCTGAGGACGGCCGTCGGGGCCATCGCCTGAGCGGCTGACCCCACAGGTGTGCACCCGGGTCCGGGCGTAGGCTCGGACCCGGGAAAACCGCACACGACGCTTAAGGAATCTCTGATGGAGCTCGGTCTCGTCGGTCTCGGCAAGATGGGCGGCAACATGCGCGAGCGCATCCGCCGCGCAGGCCACACCGTCATCGGATACGACCGCAATCCGGACCTCGCCGATGTCCACAGCCTCGAAGAGCTTGTGGGCAAGCTCAAGGGGCCCCGCGTCGTGTGGGTCATGGTTCCGGCCGGTGCCGCGACCCAGTCCACCATCGACGAGCTGGCCGAACTGCTCTCCCCCGGCGACATCGTCGTGGACGGCGGGAACTCGCGCTGGACGGACGACGAGAAGCACGCCGAGGAGCTGGCGGCCAAGGGCATCGGCTTCGTCGACTGCGGTGTCTCCGGTGGCGTCTGGGGCCTGGAGAACGGCTACGCGCTGATGTACGGCGGCTCCGCCGAGGACGTCGCGAAGGTCCAGCCGATCTTCGACGCGCTCAAGCCGGAGGGCGAGTTCGGCTCGGTCCACGCGGGCAAGGTCGGCGCCGGCCACTTCGCGAAGATGGTCCACAACGGCATCGAGTACGCCATGATGCAGGCCTACGCCGAGGGCTGGGAGCTCCTGGAGAAGGTCGACTCCGTCACCGACGTGCGCGAGGTCTTCCGCTCCTGGCAGGAGGGCACGGTCATCCGTTCCTGGCTGCTGGACCTCGCGGTCAACGCCCTGGACGAGGACGAGCACCTGGACAAGCTGCGCGGCTACGCGTCGGACTCCGGCGAGGGCCGGTGGACGGTCGAGGCCGCCATCGACAACGCCGTACCGCTGCCGGCGATCACCGCCTCGCTGTTCGCGCGGTTCGCCTCCCGCCAGGACGACTCCCCGCAGATGAAGATGATCGCCGCGCTGCGCAACCAGTTCGGTGGCCACGCGGTCGAGACGAAGAAGTAATCCACAGGCTGTGCACCCCGCGGTGCACAGCCGCCGGGGGAAGAAGGTCGGCGCCCAACCATGCACGTCACGCATCTCTCGCTGGCCGACTTCCGCTCCTACGCCCGGGTCGAGGTCCCGCTCGACCCGGGCGTCACCGCTTTCGTGGGTGCCAACGGCCAGGGCAAGACCAATCTGGTCGAGGCCGTCGGCTATCTCGCGACCCTCTCCAGCCACCGCGTCGCCTCCGACGCCCCGCTCGTCAGGATGGGCGCGGAACGCGCGGTCATCCGCGCGGCCGTCACCCAGGGTGAGCGCTCCCAGTTGATCGAGCTCGAACTCAACCCCGGCCGGGCCAACCGTGCCCGTATCAACAGGTCGTCGCAGGTCAGGCCCCGTGACGTACTGGGGATCGTACGGACCGTGCTGTTCGCGCCCGAGGACCTCGCCCTGGTGAAGGGCGACCCCGGCGAGCGCCGGCGCTTCCTCGACGAGCTGATCACGGCGCGCACACCGCGCATGGCGGGGGTGCGCTCCGACTACGACCGCGTGCTCAAGCAGCGCAACACGCTCCTGAAGTCGGCCGCGATGGCACGGCGGCACGGCGGCCGCGGCATGGACCTGTCCACACTGGACGTCTGGGACCAGCACCTGGCGCGGGCCGGGGCCGAGCTGCTCGCCCAACGGCTCGACCTGATCGCCGTACTGCAGCCGCTCGCGGACAAGGCGTACGACCAGCTCGCGCCCGCCGGAGGACCGATTCTGCTGGAGTACCGTCCCTCCGCGCCCGGCACCGGGCACACCCGCGAGGAGCTCTACGAGCAGCTGATGGCCGCGCTCGCCGAGGTGCGCAAGCAGGAGATCGAGCGGGGCGTCACGCTGGTCGGGCCGCACCGCGACGAGCTGCTGCTCAAGCTCGGAGACCTGCCGGCGAAGGGGTACGCGAGCCACGGTGAGTCCTGGTCGTACGCCCTGGCGCTCCGGCTCGCCTCGTACGACCTGCTGCGGTCCGAGGGCAACGAGCCCGTACTCGTCCTCGACGACGTCTTCGCGGAGCTGGACGCGCGGCGGCGCGAGCGGCTCGCGGAGCTGGTGGCGGGCGGTGAGCAGGTCCTGGTGACGGCCGCGGTCGACGACGACGTGCCGGGGGTCCTCGCGGGGACGCGGTACACGGTGGCCGACGGGACGGTGGAGCGGGTATGAGCGAGGAAAAGCTTCCACAGCCTGTGGACACTCCTTCGGTGCCCGAACCCTCGGGTGTCGATCTCGCGCGGGTCGCCCTGCGCGCCGCCAAGGAACAGGCGAAGGCCAAGGGCGCGGCCGCGCAGCAGAAGAAGCAGGCCCGGCGCGGCGGCGGACTGCGCTCCGGCGCGCGCGCCGACGGACGTGACCCGATGGCGCTCGGCGCGGCGATCAACCGGCTGATCACCGAGCGGGGCTGGGAGACACCGGCGGCCGTCGGCGGGGTCATGGGCCGCTGGCCGCAGATCGTCGGCGAGAACCTCGCGAAGCACTGCGTACCGCTCAAGTTCGACGACGAGCCGGACGCGCGCGTGCTCACCGTGCAGTGCGACTCGACGGCGTGGGCCACGCAGCTGCGGCTGCTCGCGCCGACGCTGGTGGCGCGGCTGAACGAGGACCTGGGGCACGGGACCGTGCGGATGATCAAGGTGCTGGGGCCGGGGGCGCCGCGGCGGGGGTACGGACCCCTGCGGGCGCCGGGATCCGTGGGGCCCGGGGACACGTACGGGTAACCCCTGGGGGTGGAGCCGTGGGCACGGGTCGGAGCATGGGATGGCGTTGTGCCCACCCCGCGGACTCCGTCCGCGGGGCCCCCGCACCGCAGCGGAAACGCGTGCTCGCGACGCCGCGAACCCGACCCCCACAACGCGCTACGAGCCGAAGCGCTGGGTGGCCGTCAGAGGGCTCTGAAGCCCCTGTCCGGATATGGGGAGTCGTCTCGCTCCCGCTCAGGGCGGCACATGCGGACTCAGGGACCGGCAAACCCCCATGACTGTCTGCGCTACCGGTAGACTGGGAGACAATCCCGCCACCCTGCGGAACATGTCGAACGACGCAGCCGCTCCCGTATGCCCGGAGAACGGCCTGTGCTGTGCCAGAAAGGGCGCTTCGTGGCCGATTCCGGCGACCCCAACGAGAACAACCAGTACACCGCCAGCAACATCCAGGTCCTCGAAGGCCTGGATGCCGTGCGCAAGCGCCCTGGCATGTACATCGGCTCGACCGGTGAGCGCGGTCTGCACCACATGGTGCAGGAGGTCGTCGACAACTCGGTCGACGAAGCCCTGGCCGGCCACGCCGACACCATCGACGTCACGATCCTCCCCGACGGCGGCGTCCGCGTCATCGACAACGGCCGCGGCATCCCGGTGGGCATCGTCGCCTCCGAGGGCAAGCCGGCCGTCGAGGTCGTGCTGACCGTGCTGCACGCGGGCGGCAAGTTCGGCGGCGGCGGCTACGCGGTCTCCGGTGGTCTGCACGGTGTCGGCGTCTCCGTCGTGAACGCCCTGTCCACCAAGATCGCCGTCGAGATCAAGACGGACGGCTACCGCTGGACGCAGGACTACAAGATGGGCGCCCCGACGGCCCCGCTCGCCCAGCACGAGGCGACCGACGAGACCGGTACCTCGGTCACCTTCTGGGCCGACCCGGACATCTTCGAGACCACCGAGTACTCCTTCGAGACGCTCGCGCGGCGCTTCCAGGAGATGGCCTTCCTCAACAAGGGCCTCACCCTGACGCTCACGGACGAGCGCGAGTCGGCGAAGGCCACGGTCGGCGCGGACGACCCCGAGGCGGAGGCCGCCGAGCCGACCGCGCGCACGGTGAAGTACCACTACGAGGGCGGCATCGTCGACTTCGTGAAGTACCTCAACTCGCGCAAGGGCGAGCTGATCCACCCCACCGTGATCGACCTCGAGGCCGAGGACAAGGACAAGGCCCTCTCCCTCGAAGTCGCGATGCAGTGGAACAGCGGCTACAGCGAGGGCGTGTACTCCTTCGCCAACATCATCCACACCCATGAGGGCGGCACGCACGAGGAGGGCTTCCGTGCGGCGCTGACCTCGCTGATCAACAAGTACGCGCGCGACAAGAAGTTCCTCCGCGAGAAGGACGACAACCTCACGGGCGACGACATCCGCGAGGGTCTGACCGCGATCATCTCGGTCAAGCTGAGCGAGCCGCAGTTCGAGGGCCAGACCAAGACCAAGCTGGGCAACACGGAGGCGAAGACCTTCGTCCAGAAGGCGGTCTACGAGCACCTCAACGACTGGCTCGACCGCAACCCGGTCGAGGCCGCGGACATCATCCGCAAGTCGATCCAGGCCGCCACCGCGCGCGTGGCCGCCCGCAAGGCCCGCGACCTCACCCGCCGCAAGGGCCTCCTGGAGTCGGCGTCGCTGCCGGGCAAGCTGTCCGACTGCCAGTCGAACGACCCGGCCAAGTGCGAGATCTTCATCGTCGAGGGCGACTCCGCCGGCGGCTCGGCCAAGTCCGGCCGCAACCCGATGTACCAGGCCATCCTGCCGATCCGCGGCAAGATCCTGAACGTCGAGAAGGCCCGGATCGACAAGATCCTGCAGAACACCGAGGTCCAGGCCCTGATCTCGGCCTTCGGCACCGGTGTGCACGAGGACTTCGACATCGAGAAGCTCCGCTATCACAAGATCATCCTGATGGCGGACGCCGACGTCGACGGTCAGCACATCAACACCCTGCTGCTGACCTTCCTCTTCCGCTTCATGCGGCCGCTGGTCGAGGCCGGTCACGTCTACCTCTCCCGTCCGCCGCTCTACAAGATCAAGTGGGGCCGGGACGACTTCGAGTACGCGTACTCGGACCGCGAGCGGGACGCCCTCGTCACGATCGGCAAGCAGAACGGCAAGCGGATCAAGGAAGACTCGATCCAGCGCTTCAAGGGTCTCGGCGAGATGAACGCCGAGGAGCTGCGCGTCACCACCATGGACGTCGAGCACCGCGTGCTCGGCCAGGTCACCCTGGACGACGCCGCGCAGGCCGACGACCTGTTCTCGGTGCTGATGGGCGAGGACGTCGAGGCACGCCGCTCGTTCATCCAGCGCAACGCCAAGGACGTTCGCTTCCTCGACATCTGAGTCGGTCTCAGCTGACCGTACGAAAGGACTGACGACCAGCAATGGCCGACGAAAACACTCCCGGCACCACCGAAGAGCAGGAGCCCGTGCTGCGGATCGAGCCCGTCGGGCTCGAGACCGAGATGCAGCGCTCGTACCTCGACTACGCGATGTCCGTCATCGTGTCCCGCGCGCTGCCCGACGTACGGGACGGCCTCAAGCCCGTCCACCGGCGCGTGCTCTACGCGATGTACGACGGCGGCTACCGGCCCGAGAAGGGCTTCTACAAGTGCGCCCGCGTCGTCGGTGACGTCATGGGTACGTACCACCCGCACGGCGACTCCTCGATCTACGACGCGCTCGTCCGCCTCGCCCAGCCCTGGTCGATGCGGATGCCGCTCGTCGACTCCAACGGCAACTTCGGTTCCCCGGGCAACGACCCGGCCGCCGCCATGCGGTACACCGAGTGCAAGCTCATGACGCTGTCGATGGAGATGCTCCGGGACATCGACGAGGAGACCGTCGACTTCCAGGACAACTACGACGGCCGCAACCAGGAGCCGACGGTCCTGCCGTCGCGCTTCCCGAACCTGCTGATCAACGGCAGCGCCGGCATCGCGGTCGGCATGGCGACCAACATCCCGCCGCACAACCTGCGCGAGGTCGCGGCCGGCGCCCAGTGGGCGCTCGAACACCCCGACGCCAGCCACGAGGAGCTCCTCGACGCGCTGATCGAGCGGATCAAGGGCCCGGACTTCCCCACCGGCGCGCTCGTCGTCGGCCGCAAGGGCATCGAGGAGGCGTACCGCACCGGCCGTGGCTCGATCACGATGCGCGCGGTCGTCGAGGTCGAGGAGATCCAGAACCGCCAGTGCCTGGTGGTCACGGAGCTGCCGTACCAGACCAACCCGGACAACCTCGCGCAGAAGATCGCCGACCTGGTCAAGGACGGCAAGATCGGCGGCATCGCCGACGTCCGCGACGAGACCTCGTCCCGGACCGGCCAGCGCCTGGTCATCGTGCTCAAGCGCGACGCCGTCGCCAAGGTCGTCCTCAACAACCTCTACAAGCACACCGACCTGCAGACGAACTTCGGCGCCAACATGCTGGCGCTCGTCGACGGTGTGCCGCGCACCCTCTCCCTCGACGCGTTCATCCGCCACTGGGTGACCCACCAGATCGAGGTCATCGTCCGGCGGACGAAGTTCCGGCTGCGCAAGGCCGAGGAGCGCGCCCACATCCTGCGCGGTCTCCTCAAGGCGCTCGACGCGATCGACGAGGTCATCGCGCTGATCCGGCGCAGCGACACGGTCGAGGTCGCGCGCGGCGGCCTGATGGACCTCCTCCAGATCGACGAGATCCAGGCCAACGCGATCCTGGAGATGCAGCTCCGCCGGCTCGCCGCCCTGGAGCGCCAGAAGATCGTCGCCGAGCACGACGAACTCCAGGCGAAGATCAACGAGTACAACGCGATCCTGGCCTCGCCGGAGCGCCAGCGCGCGATCGTCAGCGAGGAACTGGCCGCGCTCGTCGAGAAGTTCGGCGACGACCGCCGCTCCAAGCTGGTGCCCTTCGACGGTGACATGTCCATCGAGGACCTGATCGCCGAGGAGGACATCGTCGTCACCATCTCGCGTGGCGGCTATGTGAAGCGGACGAAGACCGAGGACTACCGCTCGCAGAAGCGCGGCGGCAAGGGCGTGCGCGGCACGAAGCTGAAGCAGGACGACATCGTCGACCACTTCTTCGTCTCCACCACCCACCACTGGCTGCTCTTCTTCACCAACAAGGGCCGGGTCTACCGGGTCAAGGCGTACGAGCTGCCCGACGCCGGCCGGGACGCGCGCGGCCAGCACGTGGCCAACCTGCTCGCCTTCCAGCCGGACGAGCAGATCGCCCAGATCCTGGCGATCCGCGACTACGAGGCCGCGCCGTACCTGGTGCTCGCCACCAAGGCCGGCCTGGTCAAGAAGACCGCGCTGAAGGACTACGACTCGCCGCGCTCGGGCGGTGTCATCGCGATCAACCTCCGCGAGACGGAGGACGGTGGCGACGACGAGCTGATCGGGGCGGAGCTGGTCTCGGCCGAGGACGATCTGCTGCTCATCAGCAAGAAGGCGCAGTCGATCCGCTTCACCGCCACGGACGACGCGCTGCGTCCGATGGGACGCGCCACTTCGGGCGTAAAGGGGATGAGTTTCCGCGCGGACGACGAGCTGCTCTCGATGAATGTCGTCCGGCCCGGTACGTTCGTCTTCACCGCGACCGACGGCGGGTACGCGAAGCGCACCCCCGTCGACGAGTACCGCGTCCAGGGCCGTGGCGGCCTCGGTATCAAGGCCGCCAAGATCGTGGAGGACCGTGGCTCGCTCGTGGGCGCGCTGGTGGTCGAGGAGACGGACGAGATCCTCGCCATCACGCTGTCCGGCGGTGTGATTCGTACGCGAGTCAACGAAGTCAGGGAGACCGGCCGTGACACCATGGGCGTCCAGCTGATCAACCTGGGCAAGCGCGATGCCGTCGTCGGCATCGCGAGGAACGCCGAGGCCGGCAGCGACGACGAGGTCGACGACGCCGACGACGCCGTGGAGGCGTCCGAGGCCGCGGTGGTCGAGACCGAGGCAGTCGAGGGCACGGAGCCCTCGGCCGGGGAGCACGAGGAGTAAGAGCGTGAGTGGAGCCACGGGCGCCGGATCGGCGGCCGCCGGAGCTTCTGCTGGTGCTGGAGCGAACGGCGCCCGTGGCCCCGCCACGGACTCCCAGGGGGTTGCGGTGACGGACACTCGAGGGCAGCAGCCCTCGTACGAGACCTACAACGGGCCGCTGCCCGGCGAGCGCACGGGTGCGCAGCAGCCGGGCGGCCCCTACCACCCGCCGCAGGCGTACGGCGCTGCGGCGCCGGGCGGCCAGGCCGCGGGGGCCGGGGGCGTGCGCCGGCCGCGTACGGGGGCCAGCACGACGCCCCGGACGCGCAAGGCGCGGCTGCGGGTGGCCAAGGCGGATCCGTGGTCGGTGATGAAGGTGAGCTTCCTGCTCTCCATCGCGCTGGGCATCTGCACGGTCGTCGCGGCGGCGGTGCTGTGGATGGTCATGGACGCCATGGGCGTGTTCTCGACGGTCGGCGGCACGATCAGCGAGGCGACGGGCTCGAACGAGTCCAACGGCTTCGACCTTCAGTCGTTCCTCTCACTGCCGCGGGTGCTGATGTTCACCTCGGTGATCGCCGTGATCGACGTGGTCCTGATGACCGCCCTGGCGACCCTGGGCGCGTTCATCTACAACCTGTCGGCCGGCTTCGTGGGCGGTGTCGAGCTCACGCTCGCCGAGGACGAGTAGGACGCGCGGGGCCGGTCCCGGAACGGATTTTGGGACTGGCCCCCACGTGCGCTAATCTTCAGGAGTCAGCGCGCGGGACACACACCGCAAGCGCGGCGGGGCTATAGCTCAGTTGGTTAGAGCGCATCCCTGATAAGGATGAGGCCACAGGTTCAAATCCTGTTAGCCCCACAGTGTCGATCGACCCGGACGGTTACTCCGTCCGGGTCGATTCGTTTGTCCCGGGCCGGTGGGAGGTTTGAAGCTCGCACAGATCACCGATCGGTATCGGTCGATGTGTAGAGTGGGCGTCAGAAGTCTCCTACGTCAACGAAAGACGAGGTCGCGCGGTGAAGAAGCTGCTCCTGGTCGCACTGGCCGCCATCGGCGGACTCCTCGTGTACCGCCAGATCCAGGCGGATCGCGCCGAGCAGGATCTGTGGACGGAGGCGACCGACTCCGTGCCCGCAGGTTCGGGTGTCTGAGACGAAGACCGTTTGTGGGTGAAGCCCCGGCCGCGCGTGAGCGGGCCGGGGCTTTGCTTTGCCTGAGCAAAATGTCGACTTGCTTGAGTGAAGAGGAGGAGCGGGTGAGGACGCAGGCCGGCATCGGCCGGAGGGCGGGGGCCCTGATCACGCTGGCTGCGGCGCTCGGAGCGGCGGCCGCGCTGCCCGGTACGGCGACGGCGACGACTCCGGGGGAGCCGCTGGTGGTGGCGCCCGCGCAGGCGCCGGCCGCCGACGGGGGCGCCCTTCCGCCGTACACCTTCGACGGTGCGGCTCAGCGGGTCCAGGGAGCCGCTTCGAGCTCGGACGGGCCACGCCTCGAGACCGGGCGGACCTACCGCGACACGCTCAAGAAGGACGGCAAGGTCTACTACCGGGTCGACCTCGACGACAAGCGGAACGCGTACGTCTCCGTGGTCGCCGTCCCCAGGACCGGTGGCAAGGTCGAGTACGGCGACGGCTTCAGGATCAGCATGCAGGACACCTCGGGCACCGAGTGCGGCTACCAGCAGGTGAACTTCACCTCCGCCGAGTACACACGGCCCCTCGCCGCGTACGCCCGCCGCATCGTCGACGCGGACAGCTCCAGCTGCCAGGGCGCCGGCACCTACTACGTGCTCGTCGAGCGGGAGACGAAGGCGAGCTCCAGCCCCGACGACTGGGAGCTGGAGATCCGGTACGCGTCCGAGCCGGGCCTCAGGAAGGCCGGGCCGACGGAGCTTCCCGAAGTGTGGCCCTCCGGCACGCCCGCGCCGCCCACGGGAGGCCCCACGGCCCGGCAGGGCGGTTCCGGGATCCATGACGCCACCTCGCTGACGCAGGGCGAGTGGCGGTCCGACATCAGGCCGGGCCAGACGCTCTTCTACCGGGTGCCGGTCGACTGGGGACAGCAGCTCTTCGCCAGCGCCGAACTCGGCAGCAGCGCCACCGGCGACGAGTACATCGGCAACGCCCTGATCCTCTCCCTCGAGAACCCGGCGCTCGGACACGTCGACGAGAACTCCGGCAGCTACGACGGGAAGTCCTCGACGCTGGCGCTCGACGCGCTGCGGCCCGTGGCCCACGAGAACCGCACCTCGTACCAGGACCACACGAGCGGCATGCGGTTCGCCGGCTGGTACTACCTCTCGGCCACGCTCAGCCCGGAGGTCGCCAAGGAGTACGGGGACGAGCCGCTGCCGCTGACCCTGCGGGTCTCCGTGCGGGGCGGCGCGAAGCCGGGGCCCGGGTACGACGGTGACCCGGGTCCGTTCACCGTGACCGCCGACGACAGGGAGGCCGCCGCGAACGGCACCGGCGGGGCGCTGGCGGCCGAGCGGAGCGGCTCCATGGGCGTCGTCGCGGTGGCCGGCATCGGCAGCGGGACGGCGCTGCTCCTCGGCCTCGGCGCGTGGACGCTCGTGGCGCGACGGAGGGCGGGCTAAGGCCCAAGACACCTAGGGCTCGCGGGGGCGGCGGCTCAGGTCTGGGTGAGTGCCCAGAACCCGACCGCGAAGCACACGAGAGCGAGCAGCAGGACCGGGATCGCCACCTTCGGGGGCGGTCCCGGTCGGCGTACGGGGGCGCTCGGGGCGGGATGGGCGGGAACCTGATCGGGGCGAGCGGTGTATGGATGAGTAGAGGCCTGAGCAGAGGCCTGTCCGTACGGCACCGCCGCGGTGGGTGCCTGCTCGAAGGGGGTGATCGGGTGCGTGACCGGTGGGGGCAGGTGGAAGCTGCCCGTCTCGGAGGGAGCGGGGAGCGGCGCGGTCGCGAAGACCGGGGCGGCGGACGCGGCGGCGTGGGGAGCGGCCGGGTGCTGGGGCTGGTACTGCGGCTGTGGGGGCTGATGCTGGGGCGGTACGGGGGTCGGGACGGGCGACGGCACGGTGGGGCTGGGGCCGGGGACGGGCGCGTCGGCGGCCGTGGCCGGGGCCTGGACGGCCTGTGCGCCCTGCGTGGCCGTGGGGGCGCCGACGCCGGTGTCAGAGGGGTCCGTGGGGCTCGGGGGCCCTGTGGGGCCCTCGGGGCCGAAACCGGGCGGCAGAGGGCCGAGTTGGTCGAAGATCTCGACCGGCTGCTCGTCGGCGCGCGGCTCGGGAAGCATCTCCACGGCGGCGGTCAGCGCCTTGCGCGCGCCCGTGGCCGTACGGAAGCGGGCCTGCGGATCGGGCTGGAGCAGCCCGGCGAGCACCTGCCACAGGGGCTCCGGGATGCCCTCGGGGGCTCCGGGAGTGCCGTACGCGACGAAGTGCTCGACCAGGGCCTGCGAGTCCGGCTTGCGGCCCTGGAGCAGATAGAGGGCGACCAGGCCCACCGCGAAGAGGTCGGCGGTGAAGTCCGGCTCGGCGCCCAGGAGCTGCTCGGGGGCGAAGTACCCGGGCGTGCCCACGACGTAGTTGGTCTCGGTGAGGCGCGGTTCGCCCTTGCGCATGGAGATGCCGAAGTCGGAGAGCCGCAGATGCGGCCGCCCGGTGCCCGTGACGTCCATCAGGATGTTCGCGGGCTTGATGTCCCGGTGCACGACCCCCTCGGCATGCACCGTGGCCAGCCCCGAGAGCAGCTGGTCGAGCAGGACGCAGACGAACCGGGGCGGCAGCGGGCCGTAGTCGCCGATGACGTGCGCCAGAGAGCCGCCGGCGACCAGATCCATGGTGAACAGGACCTTGTCGTCGTCGGCGGCCCAGCTGGCCGGGGCGAGGACGTGTGGATGGTCGATCCGCAGCGCCTGCTCGCGGACGAAGCGGAGCAGCGTGTGCGCGTCGCTCTGCAGAAGCACTTTGGCTGCCACATAGCGACGCCGGCGGTGGTCCCAGGCACGCCATACCGCGCCCGCCCCGCCCCGTCCGATCGGGTCGACCAGCTCGTACCGGCCGGCGAAGACCTCACCCATCGTGCTGCGCCGCTCCCCGTTCGCTTCGTCTCTCGGCGATGCCGGCCGGCTGCCGACCTCGTCAGTTCTGGTGCGACTCGTAGTGGGCGACCGCGTCCGCGGTGCGCCCGGCGCCGTACACCCTGAGGAACTCTGCCAGTTCCGGGTGGGCCGGGGCGAGGGAGTCGGCCGCGTCGATGATGTCGCCGGCCGCCGCTACGGAGCGCAGCAGCGACTGGATCTCGCGGACCACGCGACGGACGGTCGGCGCGCCCGGGCCGGTGGTGGTCTGACCCGTGCTGGTGAGGACGGAGCCGCCCTGAGACTTCTTCACCTCGTCCATGCGGTCGGTGGCCTCGGCTGCGCTGACAGTGCCGTCGGCGACCTGAACGGCGAGCTCCTGGAGTGCCTGGACGCGCTGGACGACGGCCGGGTTGCCGATCTTGGCCCGCTGGCCGCTCATCAGCTGGGACAGCATGGGCGCGGACAGTCCGAGCACGGCCGCGAGCCTGGCCTGGTTGAGCCCGAGATCGTCGATCAGCCGACGGAAGAGCGCCCCCAGCGGCTCTCCGTACCAACTGCGCTGAAGCTCTCTGGCTCTGGCCGTGGCTTCCTGCTGCGCTGCGTCCATTACTTCTCCCCATCCCTGCGGTTCGCCACTGCGAACCTCGGTCAGCATCTTACGGAGAGTGGTTGCCGACCGGGAGTCCCAATCCTTTTGCCGGGCATGGGGGGTGACCCGGTACGCTGTTCTCGTTCCGGGGCCTTAGCTCAGTTGGTAGAGCGCTGTCTTTGCATGGCAGATGTCAGGGGTTCGACTCCCCTAGGCTCCACCCCGAACACCCCCTTCGAACTGCGGAAACGCGGTTCGGAGGGGGTGTTTTGCGTGGGGTGCGCGCTCATGGCACAGGAGTGGCCGCTGCTCCGGACGGGTGGTGTTCATCGGAAGAACTGCGCGGCGGGGGCGTCGCTCCGCGGAAAACGGGGGCGCATCCACATGATGAGGGAGGTACGAAAAGCGCGCAATCCGAAATGAACCATCCGAGAACGTCACGAAAGTGAGGGGCCATGGCCACCGCCAAGGTCAAGCAGTTCTGGACCGCCTTCATCTCCGTCCTCTTCGCCCTGCTCGCCTCCGTCGGCCTGGCGGGCACCGCCGCCGCGGCCGCGCAGCCCGCCGTGCAGCAGCCCGAGGAGCCGGCCGGCACCGCGGCCGCCGCCCCCGTCGCCCAGGAGCGCGCCGCCCTGGCCGCCGTACCGGCACAGAGGGCCCATCGGTGGCCGCTCGCCGGGGACCGATCCCTGCCGCCCACCATCAAGCAGCGCATCGCCGCCGAGGCCCACGGTTCGTCTCCCGCCGCCCGGCACCGCTCCGCGACCGGCGCGAGCGCCGGGGCCGAGAACGACGAGACCGCCGCGCCGGCCGAGCTCGCGCCGGCCGCAGCGGCGTAGGCGCGGGGAGACGATCCAGTTCTCCCCGCACCGCGTAGTGCTTCGTAACACCTCGTAGTACCTCGCAGAACCCGCAGAACCCGCAGAACCTCGCAGAACCCGCAGAACCCGCAGAACCTCGCAGAACCCGCAGAGCTCACTCGGCGGAACCCGCAGAACGCTCCGTGGAATCCGTAGAACGCTCCGTAGCACCCCCGTAGAACCCCTTTGGGACCCCGTAGAACCTCGCAGGGCACAACCGGAAGAACCCGGGAGCACCCCGCAGAGCGCACACCCGGTCGGTCAGCGGCGCTCGTCGCGTTCGGCGGCTGCTTCGGCTTCGGCCGCGGCTGCGGCCTCGTCGACCTCCACGTCCGGGTCGAGAGAAGCCCCACTTTCGTCGACGGACGTCAGTACGGTGCCCTCGTCCACCTCGGTGGGAGCGGGAGGTTCCACCAGCCAGTCGGGATTGGCCTGCTTGTCCCACCACTTCCAGGCGGCGAACGCGCCGCCGGCGAGAACGCCCAGGACCACGAGGCCCTTGGCGAGGCGTCCGGCCCTGGCCCGACGCTCGCGCTTCTTCACGATCTTCTGGATCTCCCTCGGCGTCACCTGACCGCGCAGCGCGGCCCAGGCGGCGGTGGAACGCGAACCGGCCTCTTCAAGGACGGGCCCGGTCGCGGAGACCGCGTGTTCGACACGCGGAACGGTGTAGTCGGCCGCCTGACGGGCGGCCCGGCGGGTCTTGACCGCCGCACGCTGTGCGGCCGCGTCGACCCGTGGCGGTACATGCGGCGCGACATACGAGTCGTACTGCGCACGCGCCTGTACTCGGGCCTGTCGAGCGGCCTTCGAGACCTTCGGCGCGAGCAGTTCGCGCGCCTCGTGCGCGTAGTGCGAGGCCTGGTCCCTCGCCGTGTCGGCGTACGGCGCCACCACTTCCGCGGCGTGCATGACGCTCTCCTTCGCCGAATCTGTCGCGGCGCGCACGCTGTCCATGCGGGTCACAGGATTCCTCCTCGTCGGTGGCGATGTCGGTTTTTCACCTTTCCATCCTGTTCGGAATCATGCCCGCCGGAACGAGGTCCGGCATGTGGGGCGGGCATACGGGGCATGCGAGGATCGGACACGCCAGAGACAGACGTGGGACGACGCGACATGACGTGGACGGAAGGCGACCGTGGCCGAGCAGCTGTACGCGATCCTCAAGACCAGCCTGGGTGACATCGAGGTACGGCTGATGCCGTTCCACGCTCCGAAGACGGTCCGGAACTTCGTCGAACTCGCCTCGGGCGAGCGCGAGTGGACGCACCCCGCGACCGGCACGGTCTCGTCGGACCCGCTCTACGACGGCACGGTCTTCCACCGGGTCATCAAGGACTTCATGATCCAGGGCGGCGACCCGCTCGGAGACGGCACCGGCGACCCCGGCTACTCCTTCGCCGACGAGTTCCACCCGGAGCTCTTCTTCGACCGCCCCTACCTGCTGGCCATGGCCAACGCGGGCCCCGGCACCAACGGCTCGCAGTTCTTCGTCACCGTCGCCCCCGCGACCTGGCTGAACCGCAAGCACACCATCTTCGGCGAGGTCGTGAGCAAGGAGAGCAGGAAGGTCGTGGACGCGATCGCGACGACCGCGACCGACCCGCACACGGAGCGACCGCTCCAGGACGTGGTCCTCGAGTCCGTGGTGATCGAGAAGCGCTGAGACGGGAAGGGACGGAACCTCCATGGACCCGCGTCCTTCCACGGACCCGCCCGCCGGTCCGCTCCGCTGCTACCGCCATCCCGAGGCCGAGACCGGCATCCGCTGCACCCGCTGCGAGAAGCCGATCTGCACGCGGTGCATGATCTCCGCCTCCGTGGGCTTCCAGTGCCCCGACTGTGTGCGCAACGGCTCGGGGACCGGCCACGCGGCCGACGCGAACCAGCCCAGGACGCTGGCGGGCGGCAAGGTGGCCTCCGACGACCACCTCGTCACCAAGATCCTCATCGGGATCAACCTCGCCGTCTACCTGGCGGTCCTGGCCTTCGGCGACCGGTTCGTCGACGAGCTCGTGCTCATCGGCTACGCCTTCAGCCCGGCGCTCGGTGAGGTCGTCGGGGTCGCGGACGGCGAGTGGTACCGGCTGCTGACCTCGACCGTCCTCCACCAGGAGGTCTGGCACATCCTCTTCAACGTGCTGGGCCTGTGGGTGATCGGCGGGATCGTCGAGCCCGAGCTGGGCAGGATCCGGTACGCGGTCCTCTGTCTGCTCTCCGGTCTCTCCGGCTCCGTACTGGCCTATCTCGTCGCCGCGCCGAACCAGCCCTCGCTCGGTGCCTCCGGCGTCGTCTACGGCCTGATCGGCGCCTGGGTGGTGCTGACCCGTCGGCGCCGCCACGACATGCGGCCGGTGATCCTCTTCGTGGCGCTTTCGCTGCTGATGACGTTCACCCGTCCGGGGATCTCCTGGGAGGCCCACGTCGGCGGTCTGGTCGCCGGCGCCCTCGTGACGTACGCGCTCGTGCACGCGCCGCGGACCCGCCGGGACCTCGTGCAGTACGGGGCCTGTGGACTGGTGCTGCTGATCGACCTGGGGATGGTTCTCGCCCGCTCGGCTGCGCTCACCTGAGCGCACAGGGCGCTGAAAGAGCTTCTCTGCGAGCTTTCCCCAGAGTTATCCACAGTGTGTGGCCCCGCTGGGGCGGGCCACCCCCGCTCTCTGGGGAAAGACCGCGCCCCTCGCCTCTGACCTGGTGTTTGTCCAGGGAGGCGAGGGGCGCTGCGGATTTCGACGAGGGTGTGATTCCGGTCATACCGGCGTCAACCTCGTGGTGAGTTATCCACAGATCTTCGTAAGTTATCCAGTGCTGTGCACAACGCTGTGGATAAGTTCAGGGGAGAGCTTGACGACTGCCCTCGGGGGCGCTAGATCCCGCCGGCTCCCCTGCTCCTCACCGGTTGTTCACCGACTACTTCCACTGTGTCGAGACACCGAAGCCGGCCGCGATGAAGCCGAAGCCCACCACGATGTTCCAGTTCCGGATCGACTCGATCGGCATCGAACCGTCGGTGACGTAGAAGACCACGATCCACACCAGACCGATGGCGAACAGCGCCAGCATCACAGGCGCCACCCAGCTGCGGTTGGTCAGCTTGATACTGGTCGCCTGCTTGGCGGGCGGAGGCGTGAAGTCGGCCTTCTTGCGGATCCGTGACTTCGGCACGAGGGACTCTCCTGTCGATGCGCTGCGTGACCGCGCAGGGAACTGTGGCTGGCGCCGGGATGTGACGAAGGAGGACGACTGCGTCCCCCAGGCGTCCGTTAGCGTAGTGGTTCCGCGGCACCGAAGGGGATCAGGGTACGTTGAGCAATTCCGCCGGTACTCCCGAACGGGCGGGCCGCACCACGAGGTGGCGCCCCGTCCAGGTCCTCACCCTTGCCGTTTTCGCCCTCGCCGGCCTGATCTTCGTCACCAGCTTCAACACCGCCAAGGGCACCAACATCCGCACGGACGCCTCTCTCCTGCGGCTCTCCGACCTGATCGAGGAACGCAGCCACAAGAACGCGGGCCTCGACGAGTCCACCTCCGCCCTCCGCTCCGAGGTCGACGCGCTCGCCGCCCGCGACGACGGATCCACCCGCGCGGAGGACGCGCGACTCGACGCCCTCGAGGCGGTGGCGGGCACCACCGAGGTCTCCGGCTCCGGCCTCACCGTCACCCTCGACGACGCTCCGCCGAACGCGCAGGCCGCCCCTGGCTACCCCGAGCCGCAGGCCAACGACCTCGTCATCCACCAGCAGGACCTCCAGGCCGTCGTCAACGCCCTGTGGCAGGGCGGCGCCGAGGGCATCCGGGTCATGGACCAGCGGCTCATCTCCACCAGCGCCGTGCGCTGCGTCGGCAACACCCTGATCCTGCAGGGCCGCGTCTACTCGCCCCCGTACAAGATCACGGCCGTCGGTGACCGGGGGAAGCTGAGCAGGGCGCTCGCCGGCTCCCCGGCGATCCAGAACTACCAGCTGTACGTGAAGGCGTACGGGCTCGGCTGGAAAGTCGACGACCACAGGGCGGTGACTCTTCCCGGCTACTCGGGCACAGTGGACCTCCACCACGCGAAGCCGGTGAGCTGACAGCGGGAGGGCGGCTTGGGGGGCTTGCGTCTCGTCGTGAGGACCTTCAGTGAACTGTGCCTCACCTTCGGCACCCTGATCGTCCTCTTCGTCGTGTACGTCCTGTACTGGACCGGCGTCCAGGCCGGGAGCGCGAGCGCCGGCCAGATCGACACCCTCCAGCGGGAGTGGACGAACACCCCGGTCACGGCCGCGCCCGCCCCCCGAGCCCTGCCGTACGCCCCGGGCCGGGGGATCGCCGTCATGTACGTCCCCAGGCTCGGCGAGGACTGGAAATGGCCCGTCCTCGAAGGCACCGGCGCGCACGTCCTCAAGAAGGGCCTCGGTCACTACACGGCCACCGCCCGGCTCGGCGGGACCGGGAACTTCGCCGTCGCCGGCCACCGCCGCACCTACGGCGACCCCTTCAAGGACTTCCCTCGGCTGCGCGCCGGTGACGCGGTGATCCTGACCGACGGGACGACCTGGTTCACGTACCGGATCGCCCGCGCCCCCTACCGGACCGTGCCCACCGACGTCGGAGTCGTCGACCCGGTGCCCAGGCCCCTCAGGAAGAACGCGGCGGTCTTCGACGGGCCCGGCCGCTATCTCACCCTCACCACCTGCGACCCCGAGTGGGGAAGCAGCCACCGGCTCGTCGTCTGGGCACACCTCGACGCCACCCTGCCGGTCGCCGACGGCCGTCCACAGGCTTTGGAGAGTCGTCCACAGGCTTGGGGCAGCTGACCCCTCACGGCCCCCTCGACCCGTACTCTGGTCCCCGTAACGAACGGAAGGGGCGGTCGACGTCATGTACGGCTGGATCTGGCGGCATCTGCCGGGCAACGCGTGGGTGCGGGCGCTGATCTCGATCGTGCTGGTGCTCGCGGTCGTCTATGCCCTGTTCCAGTACGTGTTCCCCTGGGCGGAGCCTCTGCTTCCGTTCAACGATGTGACGGTGGACGGCCAGTGAGCGCGCGAATTCTCGTCGTCGACAACTACGACAGCTTCGTCTTCAACCTCGTTCAGTACCTCTACCAGCTCGGCGCCGAGTGCGAAGTCCTCCGCAACGACGAGGTCGAGCTGAGCCACGCGCAGGACGGCTTCGACGGCGTCCTGCTGTCGCCGGGACCCGGCGCCCCCGAGCAGGCCGGCGTCTGCATCGACATGGTCAGGCACTGCGCGGCCACCGGCGTGCCCGTCTTCGGCGTCTGCCTCGGCATGCAGTCGATGGCCGTGGCGTACGGCGGAGTCGTCGACCGCGCGCCCGAGCTGCTGCACGGCAAGACCTCGCCCGTCACGCACGAGGGCAAGGGCGTCTTCGCCGGTCTGCCCTCGCCGTTCACCGCGACCCGCTATCACTCGCTGGCCGCCGAGCCCGCCGCCCTGCCGGCCGAGCTCGAGGTCACCGCGCGGACCGAGGACGGCATCATCATGGGCCTGCGCCACCGGGAACTGCCCGTGGAAGGCGTCCAGTTCCACCCCGAATCGGTCCTCACCGAGCACGGCCACCTGATGCTCGCCAACTGGCTGGAGCAGTGCGGCGACAAGGGGGCGGTCGCACGGTCGGCGGGGCTCGCGCCGGTGGTGGGCAAGGCCGTCGCGTGACGACGGGCTCTCCGTGGTTCCGGCCGACGAACGAACCGGGACCCGAGCCGATACCCGCAGACCCGTACGGGGTCCCGTCGCCCCCGGCGCCCCCGTACGGGCAACCGGTCGATCAGCAGGCGGCCCTCGGGTACGGGGAGGCCACGGCGTACGGGGAAACGCCTCCCGGGTACGACGGGGGCACGGCGTACGGGGAAACGCCTCCCGGGTACGACGGGGGCACGGCGTACGGGGACGCCACGATGCCGCACGGAGACACCACGACGACGTACGGGGAGACGACTTCGACGTACGGCGAGACCTCGGCGCACGGGCAGGCCGCGGCGCCTGAGCACGCTGCCGCGTACGGGCAGGCCGCCGTCGCCGAGGAGACCGTGGCACCCCCGCGGTCGCACCGGCGACTCGAGCCCGCCCCCGAGGGCCCCCACGTGCCCTCGTACGAGCCCTACGAGGCCGAGGTGCCCTCCCCGCCCTCCCCGAGCGAGACGATGCCCCTAAGGGCCGTGGAGCCGCTTCCGGGGCCCGGCAGGGCCGAACGTCGCCGTGCGGCCAAGGGCGGCCGGAGCAAGGGGCGCACCGCCCCTTCCGGTGCCCCGCCCGCGGCCCCGCTCTCCCGCGTCGAGGCCCGGCGCGCGGCCCGCGCCGCCAAGGACAGCGTCGGTGTCGTCGCCAGCCGGGCCGTCGGTGAACTCTTCATCACCCTCGGCGTCGTGATGCTGCTCTTCGTCACCTACCAGCTGTGGTGGACGAACGTCCTGGCCGGCCAGGAGACCGACCAGGCCAAGGAACAGATCGAGGACACCTGGGCCAAGGGCGAAAGCAAGCCGGAGGCCTTCGAGCCGGGCGAGGGCTTCGCCATCATGTACATCCCCAAGCTGGACGTCGTCGTCCCCGTCGCCGAGGGCATCGACAAGGCCAAGGTCCTCGACAAGGGCATGGCCGGGCACTACGCCGAAGGAAGCCTCAAGACGGCCATGCCCTCCGACAAGCAGGGCAACTTCGCGGTCGCCGGCCACCGCAACACCCACGGCGAGCCGTTCCGGTACATCAACCGGCTGAAGCCCGGCGACCCGATCGTCGTCGAGACCCAGAGCGCGTACTACACCTACGAGATGGCCAGCATCCTGCCGCAGACCGCGCCCTCCAACGTCTCCGTGATCGACCCGGTGCCGAAGGGCTCGGGCTTCACCGAGCCGGGCAGGTACATCACGCTGACCACCTGCACGCCCGAGTTCACCAGCACGTACCGGATGATCGTGTGGGGCAAGTTGGTCGAGGAACGCCCGCGCAGCGAAGGAAAGCCGAAAGCGCTCGTAGGCTGAGACCCGACACCTCCGGACGGGACGACGGGACGACCTAGTGGCACGCGCGCGCAATCGGATCGCCGGGATCATCAGCCTCTTCGGCGAACTCCTCATCACAGCGGGCCTTGTCCTCGGCCTCTTCGTCGTCTACTCCCTGTGGTGGACCAACGTCCTCGCCGACCGCGCCGCCGATCAGGACGGCGCCCAGGTCCGCGACCGCTGGGCCGGCGGACCGGGGGCGCTCGACACCAAGGACGGCATCGGCTTCCTGCACGTCCCCGCCATGGGCGGCGACGACATACTGGTCAAGCGGGGCACCACCAGCGCCATCCTCAACAACGGTGTCGCCGGCTACTACACCGACCCGATCAAGTCGGCGCTCCCCCAGGACAAGCAGGGAAACTTCACGCTCGCCGCCCACCGCGACGGGCACGGCGCCAAGTTCCACAACATCCACAAGCTGAAGACCGGGGACGCGATCGTCTTCGAGTCGAAGGACACCTGGTACGTCTACAAGGTCTACAAGTCCCTGCCGGAGACCACGAAGTACAACGTGGACGTCCTCCAGCCGGTACCGAAGGAATCCGGCAGGACGAAGCCCGGCCGGTTCATCACGCTGACCACCTGCACCCCGATGTACACCTCCGACTACCGGTACATCGTCTGGGGCGAACTGGAGCGCACGGAGAAGGTCGACCGTGACCGGACACCTCCCGCGGAGCTGCGCTGAGGCGGGCCGACATACGGGAGAGCCCCGGCATCCACTGGATGCCGGGGCTCTCCCGTAGGGGACGGGGCTCAGTCGAAGAAGCCGCCGCCACCGTTGCTGTCGCCGTTGTTGTCCCCGCCGCCGTTGCCGCCGCCGTTGCCGCCGCCACCGACGGTGTAGACGCTGATCTCCTGGCCGGGAGTGACCATCGAGCCCTCGGTCGGGTTCGTCCCCATGACCAGGGCGTCCTCCTTGTCCGAGCCCTGCTGGGTGACCTTCAGGTTCATGGCCTCCAGCTGTGCCTTGACGTCCTTGAACGGCTTGCCGGCCAGGCCCGTCGGCAGCTGCACCTGGGCCGGCTGCTGCGGGCCCTTCGAGACCTTCAGCGTGATCTGGACGTCCTTCGGCTGGTCCGAGGGGCCGGCCGGGGTCTGGTCGACGACCGTGCCCGCGGGCTGATCGTTGTCGACCTCTTCCTTGGTCACGTTCGTGAAGCCGAGCTGGGTCAGCTGCTGGAGGGCCTGGTCGTAGGTCCGGCCCTTCTGGTCGGGAAGCTGGGACAGCTTCTGCTTCGCGACGGTGATCGTGATCTCGGAGTTCTGCTCCGCCTTGGTACCGCCGTCAGGGTTCTGCCGCAGGACCGTGCCGGGGTCCTCGTCGGACTCCTCCTGGTCGACCTTGACCGTGAAGCCCTTGTCCTTCAGGACCGTCTCGGCGCTCTCCTGGGACTTCTCCTTGACGTCCGGGACCTCGACGAGCGGGGCGCCCTCGGAGACGTACACCTGGATCGTGCTGCCGGTGTCCATCTTCGCGCCGTTCTCCGCGGCCGGGACCTGACGGCAGATGGAGCCCTTGGGTTGGTCGCAGCGCTCCGTGCCGGCTTCCTGCATCTTCACGCTGGCGTTGGCCGCGTGCCCTGTCGCCACCTCGACGGTCTGGCCGACCAGCTGAGGGACGGAGACCTGACGGGTGCCTTCCTTCTCCTCGAACAGCGATACGCCGATGAAGATCGCGCCGACGAGTACCAGGATCCCCGCGAGGACCAGCAGGATCGTCGAGGTGTTCGACTTCTTCTGGCCGCCGCGACGGCGGTCCGGACGGTCGTCGTAGCCGTAGCCGCCGTCGTCCGGGTTGATCGGGGGCAGCATCGAGGTCTGGCCGGCCGGGTCGGCCTGGCGCAGCGCCGTCGTCGGCTGGTCCTCCGGCGGGTAGCCGCCGTAGCCCCCGCCGTACGCGGGCGCGCCCATGCCCATGCCCATCGCCGCGGCGGCGGCGACCGGCTGACCGTCGAGGCAGGCCTCGATGTCCGCCCGCATCTCGTCGGCGGACTGGTACCGGTAGTCGGGGTCCTTGACCAGTGCCTTGAGGACGATGGCGTCCATCTCGGGCGTGATCTCGGCGTCGAAGTTGCTCGGCGGCTGCGGCTCCTCGCGGACGTGCTGGTACGCGACCGCGACCGGGGAGTCGCCGATGAACGGGGGACGGACGGTCAGGAGCTCGTACAGCAGACAGCCCGTGGAATACAGGTCGGAGCGCGCGTCGACCTGCTCGCCCTTGGCCTGCTCCGGGGAGAGGTACTGGGCCGTGCCGATCACCGCGGAGGTCTGCGTCATGGTCATGCCCGCGTCGCCCATGGCGCGCGCGATGCCGAAGTCCATGACCTTGACCTGGCCGGTGCGCGTCAGCATGACGTTCGCAGGCTTGATGTCACGGTGCACGATGCCGGCGCGGTGCGAGTACTCCAGCGCCTGGAGGATGCCGACCGTCATCTCGAGGGTGCGCTCGGGCAGCAGCTTGCGCCCGGAGTGCAGCAGCTCACGCAGGGTCGACCCGTCGACGTACTCCATCACGATGTACGGGATGGAGACCCCGTCGACGTAGTCCTCGCCGGTGTCGTACACCGCGACGATCGCCGGGTGGTTCAGCGAGGCGGCGGACTGTGCCTCACGGCGGAACCGGGCCTGGAAGGACGGGTCGCGGGCCAGGTCGGCCCGCAGCGTCTTCACGGCGACGGTGCGGCCGAGCCGGGTGTCCTGACCGAGGTACACCTCGGCCATGCCACCACGGCCGAGCACCGAGCCCAGCTCGTACCGGCCGCCGAGGCGACGCGGCTCTTCCATAGCTAATCCAGCCCTCTCCGTCTGTCCCGACCGCACCCATGGGTGGTCCGGCGGTGTGTGCTGTTCGCGCATACGCTACCGGCCCCGGGAAGACCTTCCGCCCGGGGCCGGTAGCTGATACCTGACCGGTACCTGGCAGGTACGGGGCCGTGGCGTCAGCCTCGGCTCTTCAGGACCGCCTTCATGACATCCCTCGCGATCGGGGCGGCCAGGCCGCCACCGCTGATGTCCTCGCGGTCGGCCTCCGAGTCCTCGACGATCACGGCGACCGCGACCGGGGACCCCTCGGAGGTCTTCGCGTACGAGATGAACCAGGCGTACGGACGCTTGGCGTTCTTGTCGCCGTGCTGGGCCGTACCCGTCTTGCCGCCGACCTTCACGCCGTCCATGTTCAGGTCGGCGTTGCCACCGGTGCCGTTGGTGACGACGCTCTCCATCATCTGCTGGAGAAGCTGCGCGTTCTGCGGCGAGACCGGCCGGCTCATCTCCTCCGGCTCGTTCTGCTTGATGACGTCGAGGTTCGGGGCCCGCAGCTGGTCGATCATGTACGGCTTCATCAGCTTGCCGTCGTTGGCGATCGCCGCCGTGACCATCGCCATCTGGAGCGGGGTGGTCGCGGTGTTGAACTGACCGATGGACGAGAGCGCGTTTCCGCCGCGGTCGGCCTTCTTGTCGTAGACGGAGGCGGAGGAACGGACCGGCGTGAACTGCTCGGCGTTGAAACCGAACTTCTCGGCCATCTCGTTCATCTTCTCGACGCCGACGTCGTCGCCGAGCTTCGCGAAGACCGAGTTGCAGGAGATGTCGAGAGCACGCTTCAGGCTGGCGTCGGCGCAGCCTTTGGCATGGTTGATCATCTCCTTGTTGGAGAGCGGGATCTTCCAGCCCTCGGGGGTGTCGGTCGCCGCGTTGATGTCGGTGACCTTGCCGTTCTCCAGTGCCGCGGCGGCGGTGACGACCTTGAAGACGGAACCGGGCGGGTAGATCTCGCGGATCGCGCGGTTCTGCTTCGGCTTGTTCTTGTCGTTCTCCAGCGCCACCCAGGCCTTCTCGTCCTTGCGGGAGTACCCGGCGAAGGACGAGGGGTCGTACGAGGGAGTGGAGGCGAGCGCCAGGATCTTGCCGGTCTTTGGCTCGATGGCGACGACGGCGCCGGTGTTCTTCCCGAGGCCCTTGTACGCGGCCTTCTGCGCGGCCCCGCTGAGGGTGGTGACGACGTCGCCGCCCTTCTTCTTCTCACCGGTGAACATGGCGAGCGTGCGGTCGAAGAAGAGCCGGTCGTCGTTGCCGGTGAGGATGCCGTCCTCGATCTTCTCGATCTGGTTGGCGTCGTAGGCCTGCGAGGCGTAACCCGTGACCGGGGCCCACATGGGGCCGTCGGTGTAGGTGCGCTTGAACTTGTAGTACGGGTCCTTGGAGTCGACGGAGCCGGTGATCGGCTTGCCGTCGACGATGATGTTGCCGCGCTCGTTCGCGTACCGCTCGATCCGGACGCGGGTGTTCTTCGGGTGGGAGTTCAGTTCGTCGGCACGGACGAACTGGAGCCAGTTGTCCCGCAGGAGCAGGGCGAGGATGAGCAGGCCGCAGAAGATCGCGACCCGGCGCAGCGGCTTGTTCACGGACGGACCACCTGGGTCATCTCGGCGTCGGGGGACGGGGCGGGCGCGGGCGCGGGACGGCGCGCCGTGTCGCTGATCCGGATCAGGATGCCGATCAGAGCCCAGTTGGCGATCACGGAGGATCCGCCGTACGCGAGGAACGGCATGGTCATACCGGTGAGCGGGATGAGGCCCATCACACCGCCGGCGACGACGAAGATCTGGAGCGCGAAGGCGCCGGAGAGCCCCATCGCGAGCAGCTTGCCGAAGGGGTCGCGGGCGGCGAGGGCGGTACGGACACCGCGCTCGACGATCAGCCCGTAGAGGAGCAGGAAGACCATCACACCGGCGAGGCCGAGTTCCTCGCCGACCGTGGCGAAGATGAAGTCCGAGTTGGCGGCGAAGCTGATGAGGTCGGAATTGCCCTGACCGAGGCCGGTACCGAGGATCCCGCCGGAGCCGAAGGACATCAACACCTGGGTCATCTGGTCACAGGCGTTGAGCATGTTCTGGTCGGTCGCCGTCTCCAGGCAGCCGAAGGGGTCGAGCCAGGCCGCCACACGCGACTGGACGTGGCTGGCGAAGGAGCTCACGACGACCGCGCCGCCTGCGGCCATCAGCAGACCCATGACGATCCAGCTGGTCCGCTCGGTTGCCACGTACAGCATGATCACGAACATGCCGAAGAACAGCAGCGAGGTGCCGAGGTCGTTCTCGAAGACCAGGATGAGGAGGCTGACCGCCCAGATCGTCAGGATCGGGCCGAGGTCACGGCCACGCGGCAGGTAGAGCCCCATGAAGCGGCGGCTGGCCAGGGCCAGCGCATCGCGCTTCACCATCAGATAGCCGGAGAAGAACACCGCCAGGACCAGCTTGGCGAACTCACCGGGCTGGATGGAGAAGCCGCCGACCTTGATCCAGATCTTGGCGCCGAAGACGTCCGCGCCGAGGCCCGGGACCAGCGGCAGCAGCAGCAGGATGAGGGACACCACCATGGAGATGTACGTGTAGCGCTGGAGGACGCGGTGGTCCTTCAGGAGCAGCAGGACGCCCACGAACATGGCGATGCCGATCGCCGAGTACATCATCTGGCTCGGAGCGTCGGGGCTGAAGGACTTGTACAGCCGCATCGACGTCGCGATCAGCCGCGGCGACTGGTCAAGACGCCAGATCAGCACCAGGCCCATGCCGTTGAGCAGGGTCGCCAGGGGCAGCAGCATCGGGTCCGAGTACGGAGCCCACTTCCGCACCACGAGGTGGGCGACGCCGGCGAGCAGGGCCAGCCCGAGCCCGTACCCGAGCATGCCGGCCGGGATCTCGCCGTCGATGGCCAGGCCCACGTTGAGGTACGCGAACACCGGGATGGCGACGGCGAACGCGAGCAGCGCCAGCTCGGTGTTGCGACGGCTCGGCGCATCGATCGCGCCGATGGTGGTCGTGTTGGTGACAACGCTCATGGTGGTGAAAGGCCCCCTACGGGTGCTTACTGCTTGCCGCAGTTCGAGGCCAGCTTCTGCTCCTCCGCGGTGAGGGTGGGACCCGGGGACGGAGCGGCTGTGGTGGGCTTGGGGTCAGGGGTGGCGGTGTCGCCGGGCTTCTCGGTCGGCGGCTTGCTCGCCTGGTCGGCGGCCTTCTCGGCGGCCTCGCGGCGCTGCTCGGTCTTCTTGCAGGCCGAGGCCTGCGCCGCCAGCTCCGCGATCTTCGTCTGGGCCTTGCCGAGGCTGCCGCCCGTGATCGTGTCCTCGACCTGCTTCCGCTGGTAGGCGGGGAGGTACTTGAGTTCGATCTCGGGGTGGTCCTTCTGGACCTTCGAGAGCGAGACCCAGGCCAGGTCCTGGCTGATCCCCTGGTACAGCGCCACGTGCTGGTCCTTGGAACCGACGAAGTACTGCGTCTGCGTCCAGCGCCAGCCGCCGTACAGACCGCCGCCGAGGACCGCAAGGGCGAGGACCAGGAAGAAGGAGCGCTTGAGCCACTTGCGGCCGGTGCGCGGCTTCACGAAGTCGTCGTCCGTGTACGAATCGAAGGAGCCCTGCGGGGGCATGCCGCCGTAGCCGTGGCCGTCGCCGCTGCCGGGAGGACCGAAGCCGCCGGCGGGCGGCTGCTGGTGCGCGGCCGTGCGGCCGAGACCGGAGGCACGGCCGGCCGGGGTCTGCATGGCCCCGCCGTCGTTCAGCTGGGCCTGGTTCTCGGCGACCGCGCCCACGATGACCGGGGTGTCGCTGAGGTGACCGGCGAGGGTGTCGCCGCCGTCGACGTCGAGGACGTCGGCGACGATCACCGTGATGTTGTCGGGGCCACCGCCGCGCAGTGCGAGCTGGATCAGCTCCTGCACGGTCTCCTGCGGGCCCTGGTAGCTGGCGAGGGTGTCCTCGAGGGTCTGGTGCGAGACCACGCCGGACAGGCCGTCGGAGCAGATCAGGTAGCGGTCGCCGGCCCGGACCTCACGGATGGAGAGGTCGGGTTCGACGTGGTCGCCGCTGCCGAGCGCGCGCATGAGCAGCGAGCGCTGCGGGTGGGTGGTGGCCTCTTCCTCGGTGATCCGGCCCTCGTCGACGAGCCGCTGGACCCAGGTGTGGTCCTGGGTGATCTGGGTGAGGACACCGTCGCGGAGCAGATAGGCGCGCGAGTCGCCGACGTGCACGAGACCGAGCCGCTGCCCGGTCCACAGGAGTGCGGTGAGCGTGGTGCCCATGCCCTCCAGCTGCGGGTCCTCCTCGACCATCATCCGGAGCTGGTCGTTGGCGCGCTGCACCGCCGTACCGAGCGAGGTGAGGATGTCGGAGCCGGGGACGTCGTCGTCGAGCGTGACGAGGGTGGAGATCACCTCGGAGGAGGCGACCTCGCCGGCGGCCTGGCCACCCATGCCGTCGGCGATGGCGAGCAGCCGGGGACCGGCATAGCCCGAGTCCTCGTTGCCCTCGCGGATCATTCCCTTGTGCGAGCCCGCGGCGAATCGCAGGGACAGAGTCATGCGCACCTGCCCTGTCGCCGCTGCATCGGGGTACGGCCGGTCTCGACCCACACTGCCCACCCTCCGGTCGCTCCGGTCACGCCGGTCGCCTCAGTCGCTCCGGTCGGGAGCACGGCACGGCCGGTGGCGGGGACCGTCCCGACTCGCTCGCTCCGCTCGCGCCTATTCATGATGTAGCACTACTTCCGCAGCTCGATGACGGTCTTGCCGATGCGGATCGGCGCGCCCAGCGGAATCGGCGTGGCGGTGGTGAGGCGGGTCCGGTCGAGATACGTGCCGTTGGTGGACCCGAGATCCTCGACGATCCACTGGCCGTCCCGGTCCGGGTAGATCCTGGCGTGCCGGCTGGACGCGTAGTCGTCGTCCAGCACGATCGTCGAATCGTGCGCCCTGCCCAGCGTGATCGTCTGCCCCTGGAGGGCGACGGTCGTGCCGGTGAGGGTGCCCTCGGAGACGACCAGCTTGGTCGGGGCGCCACGGCGCTGCCGCCCACCGCCCGCGGTCTGCTGGCCGCGCTGCTGCGGAGGCGCGGCGGTCTGCCGCGCCTGCTGCTGCGGTCGCGCCTCTTGGCGCCGCGAACCGCGTTGGGTCACCCGCGTACCGAAGAGGTCGCTACGGATGACCTGGACGGCCACGATGACGAACAGCCACAGAACGGCCAGGAAACCCAACCGCATGACCGTCAGGGTCAGCTCTGACATTGCCCCCGCTTCACCCTTCGGCTTGCCGGTAAACGATGGTGGTGCTGCCCACGACGATCCGCGAGCCGTCGCGGAGCGTAGCGCGGGTGGTGTGCTGCCCGTCCACCACGATGCCGTTGGTGGATCCCAGATCCTGGATCGTCGAGGGCGTTCCGGTCCGGATCTCGCAGTGCCGGCGGGAGACGCCGGGATCGTCGATCCTCACGTCCGCGTCGGTGCTGCGGCCGAGGACCAGGGTCGGGCGGGAGATCTGATGGCGGGTGCCGTTGATCTCGATCCAGTGGCGCGCCCGGGTGCCCGCTCCCCCGTGGGTGCCGGGGCCGGGCATGGCGCCGGCTCCGCCCGCGGCGGCCGACGGCCGCTGGCCGGGAGCGCCGGGGGGCGGGGAGGCGGGCATGGGCGGAGCGCCGGCCGGGGGGTACCCGTAGCCGCCGCGACCCTGTGCCGGGCTCTGCTGCTGGTGGTGCTGCTGTCCGCCCGCGGGCGGCTGCGACTGTGACGTACTCGACGCCAGGGTGCGGCTGCGGACCCGGTACAGGCCGGTGTCGAGATCCTCGGCCTTCTCCAGATGGACCTTGATCGGGCCCATGAAGGTGTACCGCTGCTGCTTCGCGTAGTCCCTGACCAGGCCGGCGAGCTCGTCGCCGAGCTGGCCCGAGTAGGGGCTGAGGCGCTCGTAGTCGGGCGCGCTCAGTTCCACGATGAAGTCGTTGGGGACGACGGTCCGCTCGCGGTTCCAGATCTGCGCGTTGTTGTCGCACTCGCGCTGGAGCGCGCCGGCGATCTCGACCGGCTGGACCTCGGACTTGAAGACCTTGGCGAAGGTGCCGTTGACCAGACCTTCGAGACGCTGCTCGAAACGCTTCAGGACTCCCATGGGGCACCTCCTCCGTCGTTGTCGTCCTGGTACTGCTTACTGATCGTATCCACGCGTCGGGAAATCGGCTGGTTCCCCTTCTCTGCCCTGTGGACGAGTGTCACCTCTCACAGGCTTTCCCCACGGATCGTAGAGGCGGCCTGTGGACAGTGTCCCGCACCCGGCTGTGGGAGCGGGGGCTCGGTCCGGGGTACGGGGTGGTGCCGGGGGTGGTCCGTCCCGTTCATCCCTCTCCTTCCCACCTTCCTCCCCCTCCTTCCCTCCTCATCTCGCTGCTTCGCCTCTCTTCTCCGTTCCCTCCTGTCTTCGCTCCCGCCTCGGTTCGTCCGTCTCGGCCCTCACCTTCTTCCCCGTCCTCCCGCTTCCGTGCTTCTGCCCCTTCCTCACCTTGGTCTGCCCGAGCGGAGCCGAAACAACGGATGTGAATCCACGGTCTGCGACGTGCTAATCTTCTGATGTCGCCAGGCGCTCGCACCGAAGAGTGAGAGAGCCCGGAGCACACCCAATGCGCGGGTGGCGGAATAGGCAGACGCGCTGGATTCAGGTTCCAGTGCCCGAAAGGGCGTGGGGGTTCAACTCCCCCCTCGCGCACCAGACGGAAGCCCCGTAGGTCATCGACCTACGGGGCTTCCGCGTTGTCGTGGTGTGAGCCTTCCCACGTTCCTCGTCGGCGGCACACGACTTTTGTCGTCGGGGGCCGAGACGAAAGTGGGAAGCCCCGGGATCGGGCCGATGCGTACGGTGCGAGCGTGGACGTTATGTCGAAGTCGGGGGCCCGGAGTTCGTCCGGGGCCGTGGCCGTGCTCGCCGGCTGGTGGGCCTGGTTCGCGGTGCCGGGGCAGTGGTCGGGGCGCAGGATCACCGGGGAGGTGGCGCTCGCCGCGGTCGTCGCGCTGCTCGGCGCAGGGTCCGAGGAACTCATGGGCGGCGAGGGCTGGCAGCTGGCCGGGGTCGCCGTCGGCTCCGCCGTGCTGTCGTTGGTGCGGCGCAGACTCCCCGCGAGCGTGCTGGTCCTGACCGCGGGGGTCGCGCCTCTCGTGCCCGGTTTCGGTTTTGTGCTCCTCGTGGTCGGCTGGTCGTCCGGCCGGTACATCGCGGGCGCCGGGCGGGCGCTGGCCGCCTTCATCGTCGCTTTCGTCGTGAACGTCGGGGCGAGCCTCCTGGGGACCTATGACCCACAGCGGATGCTCGTCATAGCCCTTACGGCGACCCTCTACTACTTGGGCACGACGCTGGCCCCCGGGCTCGCCCACCGCTACTGGACCCAGCGGAGGACCCTGCTGCACGCGCTCCAGGAGCGCAACGCCCAACTGCTGCGGGAGCGGACCATGGTGGCCTGGCAGGCGCGGCTGCGGGAGCGGCAGCGGATCGCCCAGGACATGCACGACAGCCTCGGGCACCAACTGGCCCTCATCGCCGTGCATACGGGCGCCCTGGAGGTGGACCGGGAGCTGAGCGGGCGTCAGCGCGAGGTGGTCGGAGTCTTGCGGAACGCGTCGGTGACCGCGATGCATGAACTGCGGGAGGTCGTCGGGATACTCCGCGACGGCGTCGAGGCCGTCGACGGTACGGTCGGGGCGCCGTCGCGGGCCGGCGACGAGACGGGACGGGCCGCGCGGGGGATCGCCGGCATCGAGGGGCTCGTGGAGGCGGCGCGGGCGGCCGGCACCGCGGTCGGGCTGAGACGGTCGGGGGAGGAGCGGACGCTGGCGCCGGCCGCCGACCATGCCGCGTACCGGATCGTGCAGGAGGCCCTGACCAACGCCTACAAGTACGCGCCGGGGGCCCCGATCGGTGTCGAGCTGCGGTACGAGCCGGACACCTTCGTGGTGGAGGTGCTCAACGAGCAGCCGTCGGGAGGGCCGGCGAAGGACATGGTGAGCGGCGGACAGGGGTTGACCGGGCTCGCCGAGCGCGCTCGTCTGGTCGGCGGCATGTGCCACGCGGGTCCGGCCGACGGCGGCGGGTTCCGGGTGGCGGGGATGCTGCCGTACGGGGCGGCGCCGGTCGCGGAGGCAGCGCCTTTGGTCGATGTGGCCGACGACTTCCGGCAGCAGACCACGAAGCCGCTGGTGGGCGATGGTCGTCCGGTCGGGGTCGGACCGGCCGACTGGACGTTCACGGAGCGGGAGCTCGCTATGGCGGTGCATGGGGGCAGGACCAGAAGCACGGGTGGTTCGGTCGCGTTGGGCTGTGGGATCGCGTTCGCCGCGTTTGTGCTGCTGGTGGTCGCGGCGGGCTTCGGTCTCTTCTTCCTGATGGGTTCGATGCAGGAGGGGATGATCGACCCCGAGGAGTACGCAGCGGTGAAGGTCGGCTCGCCCGAGGAGGAGGTCCGCGACCGGCTCCCTTCGGGTGACACGATCGCCACCGCCGGCCTGGGGGGCAAGGGACCCGCGATGCCGGACGGCGCCGACTGCCTGGTGTTGATGTCCTCGGAGATAAGCGAGTCCTTCGACAAGGAGCCCGTATTCCGGTTCTGCTTCAGGGACGGCAAGCTGATCGAGAAGAAGTCGTACGAGGTCGAGGCGCGGTAGCGCTGATCCGCCCGTACCGAAGCGTGGGGGAACAGCAGTGGCAGGGCAGGCCATCAGGGTCGTGATCGCCGACGACGAGCCTCTGATCAGGGCAGGGATCCGGATGATTCTCACCTCGGACCCGGAGATCGAGGTCGTCGGCGAGGCCGCCGACGGCCGTCAGGCGATCGAAGCCGCTCGGGCGCACGCGGCCGATGTGGTGCTGCTCGACATCCAGATGCCGGTGCTCGATGGTCTCTCGGCGTTGCCGGAGCTGCGCCGAGCGGTGCCGAAGGCCCGGGTGATCGTCCTGACGACGTTCGGCGAGCGGGAGAACGTGCTGCGGGCGCTGGAGCACGGTGGAGCCGGGTTCCTGCTCAAGGACACGGCGCCGGCGGAGCTGATACGGGCGGTGCGGGCGGCCGCGGCGGGCGACGCTTATCTCTCGCCGGCGGCGACCCGTCATGTGGTGGAGCGGCTCGCCGGGGGCCGGGAGGCGGTCCGTGCGGAGCAGGCGCGGGGGCGGGTTGCCGGGCTGAGCGAGAAGGAGCGAGATGTGCTGGCCTTGCTCGGGGAGGGGCTCTCCAACGCGGACGCGGGGAAGCGGCTGCACATGAGCGAGGCCACGGTGAAGACGTATGTGAGCCGGATCCTCGCCAAGCTGGACTGTGAGAACCGGGTGCAGGCGGCGCTGCTGGCCCGGGACGCGGGGCTCTAGGGGCGAGGGCTGCGCGGGGAGGGGCGGCGCCGGAGGGGGGGGGCGAGGGGCTGTCGGGGGAGGCACTGGCCGGGTACGGGCGGGGCGGGCCGGGGCGAGGGGCTGTCGGGGGAGGCACTGGCCGGGTGCGAGCGGCGCCGGACCGGGGCGAGGGGCTGCCGGGGGGCTCTGTCCGGGTACGGGTGGCGCCGGCCCCGGGCGCCGGGGCTGTTCGTCAGCTGCCGTTTGGTCAGTGTGGGGGGCGTGAGGGGCCGTCCGGGGGGCCGTCCGGGACGGCGTTCTGGCCGGCCGCGTTGTAGCGGAGCAGATAGGCGGCGAAGCGGTCGAGGTCTTCGGCCGACCAGTCCTTGAGGCGCTTCTGGTAGGCCGCGCGGCGGTTCGTCCGGGCCGAGGCAAGCACCGTGGTGCCTGCCTCGGTGGGGTGGAGGACGTGCACGCGGTGGTCGTCGGGGGCGGGGCGGCGCTCGACGAAGCCGAGCTTCTCCAGGCCGGCGAGCTGGCGGCTGACCGTCGACTTGTCCAGCAGGTAGTGGGCCGCGAGATCGGTCGCGCGGCAGCCGCGCTGTTCCTCGATGTGTGCGAGCAGCGTGTACGAGACGAGCGGGAGCTCAGGGTGTACCCGGGCCGCCGCGGCGCGGGCGCGGCGGGCGAAGGCCGTCAGCTCACGCTGGATGACGTCCATGGACACCTCGCGTGGGGGCTCTGTGCCGCCGGTCATGGTGGGCTCCCTCGTCGTCGGGCGGGCAAGGTGCGCTCGCCACGCACTTTCAGTTGTATAGTACAACGGTTCTTTAGTTGTAAAAGCCAACCATGGAGGTCTCGGTGTCCACAGGACCCAAGGCGACCAGCGGCGCGTTGCGGCATGTCCTCGGGCATCTGCTCACCCCGCTGCTGATGTGCGTCGGCATGGGACTCGCCTACCTCGGCGCCTTCCACGCCCCCGAACCCCACGATCTGCGCGTCGATGTCGTCGGCTCGGGTCCCACCACCCAGGTCCTGGCGCAGACCCTCCAGGACAAGGGCGCCGGCGCCCTCGACGTCCGTACCGTCACCGACCGGGAAGCAGCCGTCGCCGCCCTGCGCGAGCAGAGCAGCTTCGGTGCCTACGTCCCCGGCGAGAGGCCCGAGCTGCTCGTCGCCTCGGCGTCCTCCGACACCACCGCCATGGCCGTCGAGAAGCTGTTCACCAAGGTCGCAGCCGAGCGGGACGCCCCGCTCAAGGTCACCGACGTGGCACCCGTCGCCTCCGGCGACCCCACCGGACAGGGCGTCTTCTTCCTGCTCGTCGCCCTCAGCATCGGCGCGTACGCCTCGGTGGCCGTCCTCGGTGGGGCCGGGGCCGTCCTGCCCATGCGGATCAGGGCCTTCCTCGCCGCCGGGATGTCGTTCGTCGTCAGCCTGATCGGGACACTCTTCGCCGGACCGGTCTTCCACCTGGTCGACCAGGGGCTCGGAGGGGTGTGGGCGCTGTCCTGGCTGTACGCGGCGGGCATCCTGCTCGTCGGCGTCGGCCTGCACACCTTCCTGCGCCGCTGGACGACGCTCGGCGTGATGGTGCTCTTCGTCATGCTCAACTTCACGAGCTCCGGCGGCATCTACCGGCCCGAGCTCCAGCCCGGCTTCTTCGGCGCCCTGCACGCCTTCTGGAACGGCGCGGGGTTCGTCGAGGGCGTACGCGGCCATGTGTACTTCGGCGGGCACGCGCTCGGCGGGCACGTCCTCGTCCTGGCCCTCTGGTTCCTGGCCGGGGCCGCCCTCGTCGTCGTCGCCGGGATCACCGAGACGAGGCGGGCCCGTGGGGCGGGCGCCGACGCCCCGGCAGGGGCCGCGTCCGAGGCGGGGCCCGGGCCCGGGTCCGGGTCCGAGGCCGAGGCGAGGTCCGGGTCCGAGGCCGAGGAGGAGATGGAGGAGGCGGTCGCGGTCTGAGGACGGTCCACAGAGGCTTGTCCACAGGGCGTCGTCGGCGTTGTCCACAGGGGAAGACGCCCACTCCGCTGCGGCGGTACCGTCTGCGCGGATGATGTTGGACTTTCGTCGGGGGAGGGCGTGCCATGGACGGGATCCAGGCAGTGGTGCCGGGACAGCGCGGTAAGGACGGAGGGCCGGGCGGCGTGCGCGTGCCGCACGTGCCGGGGTTCGCGCGCCGTGCCGACGTCGGCGTCGGGACGGCACACAAGGAACGCGGCAAAGAACTGAGGCAGCGGGTGCCGCGCTCCTCGCACTCCCGGCCCGCTCTCGCCGCCGACCGCCCGGACGCGGTCAGGGCCGTGGAGGAGTCGAGCCGCGACCGGGTCCCCGAGCTCGCGCCGATACGGGTCGGCAGGATGGCGGCGAGCCCCTTCGCCTTCCTGCGCGGATCCGCCGGTCTCATGGCCCACGACCTCGCCGGCACCCCCGTCACCGGGATAGCCGCCCAACTGTGCGGCGACGCCCACGCCGCCAACTTCGGGCTCTACGGCGACGCCCGCGGCCGGCTCGTCATGGACCTCAACGACTTCGACGAGACCGTCGTCGGCCCCTGGGAATGGGACCTCAAGCGGCTCGCCACATCCCTGGTGCTCGCGGGCCGGGAGGTGGGCGCGAGCGAGGAGATGTGCCGAGCCGCCGCCTTCGACACCGTCGGCGCCTACCGGCGCACCATGCGCCTGCTCGCCCGGCTTCCCGCGCTCGACGCCTGGAACGCGATCGCCGACGAGGAACTGGTCTCGCACACCGACGCCCGTGATCTTCTCGGCACCCTGGAGCGGGTGTCCGCGAAGGCCCGCAACAACACCAGCGCCCGATTCGCCGCCCGGTCGACGGAGGTCGTGAGCGACGCGGAGGGCGGCGGGCGAAGATTCGTGGACGCGGCCCCGGTGCTGCGCCGGGTCCCGGACGCCGAGGCCGCCGCGGTCACCGCCTCCCTCGGCGCCTACCTGGAGACCGTCTCCGAGGACCGGCTGCCGCTGCTCGCGCGGTACGCCATCCACGACGTGGCCTTCCGGGTGGTCGGCACCGGCAGCGTCGGCACCCGTTCCTATGTCGTGCTCCTCCTGGATCACCGGGGCGAGCCGCTGGTGCTCCAGGTGAAGGAGGCCAGGCCGTCCGCCCTGCTGCCCCATCTGCCCGCCGCTGGCTTCACCGTGCCGGCCCCCGGCCACGAGGGGCGGCGGGTGGTGGCCGGGCAGAAACGGATGCAGGTCGTCAGCGACATCCTGCTCGGCTGGACCACGGTCGAGGGGCGCCCCTTCCAGGTGCGGCAGTTCCGCAACCGCAAGGGCAGTGTCGACCCCGCCGCGCTCACCGTCGCCCAGGTCGACGACTACGGCCGGATGACCGGAGCGCTGCTCGCCCGTGCTCACGCCCACAGCGCGGACCCGCGGCTCATAGCGGGGTACTGCGGCAAGAACGAGGAGTTCGACGAGGCCGTCGCCGCCTTCGCGGTCTCGTACGCGGACCGCACCACCAGTGACCACGCCGACCTGCTCGCGGCCGTCCGCGCGGGTCGCATAGCGGCGGAACTGGGCGTCTGACGTCCGTCGCGTGAGCGGGGGGCGGCGGCGGGGCGGGGGCGGGAGAGGGGAAGGGGGAGGGGAGGGAGGGGGGAGGCCCCCCGAGGCCCGTAGGCTGGGGGGACGAGGCGGAACGAGGACTGGGCGGGCGTGGACGTGAGCGTGGACCAGGGTGTGAACGAGGGGCCCGGGGACGAGCGGCCCGAGGCGCGGCTTGAGCGGGCCGTGCGGGTGGCCGAGCAGGCTCTGATCGAGTTCGAGATCGCCGTCGAGACGTTCCGGGTCGAGGTGGACAACTTCTCGCGGCTCCACCACCAGAAGCTCGGCCCGATGTACGCGCGGCTCGACGAGCTCGACGCACGGATCGCCGAGGCGCGGGCCGCCCGTACCGGCGACCCGGAGGATCTGCGGCGGGCGCAGGAGGCGCGGGCCGCCGTCATGCCGATGCCCGGGGTGGACGAGTTGTTCCACGACTGGATCGACTCCGACGGCCTCTCCCCCGAGGCGGAGGCCATGCTCACCGACCGGCCGGTGCAGCCTCCGAAGCGGGTCCGTCCCAGCGAGGAAGCCCGCAGGCTCTACCGGGAGCTGGCCCGCAAGGCCCACCCCGACCTGGCCCGCGAGGAGGACGAGCGGAAGCGGCGCGAGGAGTTCATCACGCGCGTCAACGCGGCCTACGCCCGTGGTGACGAGGCACTGCTGCGGGAGCTCTCCGCGGAGTGGGAGGCCGGTCCCGTGCCGGCCGAGGAGCGGCTCAGCGAGAGCGAGGAGCTGTACGCGCGCCTGGAGTGGCTGGCGGAGCGCAAGGACATGCTGTCGGCGCTGGCCCGCGAGCTGGAGGAGAGCGCGATCGGCGCGATGCTGCGGATGGCGCCGGAGGACCCGGACCGGCTCCTCGAGGAGATCGCGGAGCAGCTGCTCGCGCAGGTCTCCGAGCGGGAGAACGAGCTGACCGAGCTGGTGCAGTAGGTTTTTCCGTGCGCTCGGGTTCCTTCGGGCGGTACTGACGAGAGAAGGCCTGTCCCATGAATTTCTCCCCGCTCCCCTCGGTGGACGCGGCTTCCGTGCCGGCCGATGCCCTGGTGCTGGACGTCAGGGAGGACGACGAGTGGGCGGCCGGTCATGTCGAGGGCGCGCTGCACGTGCCGATGAGCGACTTCGTGGCCCGCTTCGGTGAGGTGACGGAGGCCGTGGCCGAGCGTGGTCGCGCCTATGTGATGTGCCGGGTCGGCGGCCGGTCGGCGCAGGTCACGCAGTATCTGGTGCAGCAGGGCTTCGACGCGGTGAACGTCGACGGCGGGATGCTCGCCTGGGACGGTGCCGGACGCCCGATGGTGACGGCCAGCGGCAGCCCGGCCTTCGTCCTCTGACGGCTGCCGGCCGGGGCCCGTCCTAGCCGAGGGGGTGGGTGGCCAGCAGGTCGCCCAGGGCCTCCTCGTGGGCAGCGGCGGGGCCGAGGGACAGCTCAAGGTGTTTGGCCCAGGCGTGGTAGCGGTGCAGGGGGTAGTCGGTGTCCGCGCCGAAGCCGCCGTGGAGGTGCTGCGCGGTCTGCACCACGCGCCGTACGCCCTCGGAGGCCCAGATCTTCGCGACGGCGATGTCCCCCGTGGCGGGGAGCCTTCCTTCGGATGCGCTGGAGAGACGCCAGGCGGCCTGCCAGAGGGTGGCCTCCATGGCGCGCAGGTCGATGTAGCGGTCGGCGGTCTGCATGGCGACGGCCTGGAAGGTGGCCACCGGGTGGCCGAACTGCTCGCGTTTCCCGGTGTACTGGCTCGTCATGGTGAGCACGGTCTCGCCGAGGCCGAGGGCGAGCGCGCAGGTGCCGGTGGTCAGGATCCCGCGCAGCCACTCCCAGGCGCCCTCGGTGTCGATGACGTCGGCGGCGTCGAGGCGTACGGCGTCGAGCCGTAGTTCGGCGAGGAGCTCGCCGTTGGTGGAGTACTGCGCGGTGAGGGTGAGACCGTCGTGCGCCCGGGGCAGCAGGGCGAGGACGGAGCGGCCCTCGGCGGTGTGCGCGGGTACGGCGACGAGGTCGGCTCCGTGGGCCCAGGGAACGGCGGTCTGGAGGCCGTCGAGGAGCCAGGCGGTGCCGTCGCGGCGAGCGGTGACGGCACGCTCGGCGGGGTCGTGTCCGGTACGCCCCTGGGAAGCGGCGGTGAGGACGAGTTCACCGCGGCCCACCCGGGGGAGCAGTGCGGCGGCCGTCTCCGGGGAGGCGTACCGCCCGACGGTCATGGCGACGGCGCTGGTCTCCAGGAGGGGGACGCGGGCGAGGACGCGGGCCGACTCGCGCAGGACGAGGCAGAGTGCGACGGCGTCGAGACCGGCGCCCCCGTGCTCGGGGGGCGCCGTCAGGCTCAGCAGGTCGGCGGCGGCGAGGCGGGCCCAGAGCGGGCGGTCCAGGTCCTCCGAGACGGCGCCCGGCGTGAGGGCGGGGCTCGGTACCGCGTCGGGCGCGACGCCCGAGAAGACCGCCTTCGCCGCCTCGGCGGCCGCCTGCTGTTCTTCGGTGAAGGTGAAGTCCACTGCCCTGCCCTCCCGTTGTCGCCCCCGTCCGTCCTGACGGTTCGTCAAGATAGAACAGGTTCTAGTGGAAGGGAATGGGCTGCGGCCGGACTTGTCAGCGGTCGAAGTCCAACTCCACGTCCGGGGTGACCGGATGGGACTGGCAGGCGAGCACGTATCCGGCTTCTGTCTCCTCCGGTTCGAGCGCGAAGTTGCGGTCCATCCGCACCTCTCCGCCGACGAGGAAGGCGCGGCAGGTGCCGCACACCCCGCCCTTGCAGGCGTACGGGGCGTCCGCGCGGGCGCGGAGCACCGTGTCGAGCAGGGTCTCGCCCCGGTCGACGGGCCAGCTGCCGGACCGGCCGTGCAGGGTTGCCGTCAGGGTGGCGTGCGCGGGGGTGTCGCCGGCCGGTACCGGGGCGGGTGCGGAGCCGTCGTCGACGTGGAAGATCTCCTGGTGGATCCGGCCACGGTCGACCCCGAGGCCGCGGAGCGCGCGCTCGGCGCCCTGGACGAGCCCGAAGGGGCCGCAGAGGAACCAGCCGTCGATCGTGTCGACCGGCAGCAGCGCGGGCAGCAGCTCGGCGAGCCGCTCGCGGTCGAGACGGCCGGACGGCAGGCCCGCCTGCTGTTCCTCCCGGGAGAGCACGGTGACCAGCTGGAAGCGGTCGGGGTAGCGGTCCTTCAGGTCGGCGACCTCGTCGAGGAACATCGTGGACGAGGCGGTACGGTCGCTCCGGATCAGACAGAACCGGGCCTCCGGCTCGCGGGCGAGCAGAGTGGCCGCGATCGACAGGACCGGGGTGATGCCGCTGCCGCCGACGACGGCTGCGAAGTGGCCGGGGCGCGGGGTGAGCGAGAAGCGGCCCATCGGCTCCATGACCTCGACGAGGTCGCCGACGGTCAGTTCCTTGAGGGCGTACGTCGAGAACGAGCCGCCGTCGACGAGCCGGATGCCGACGCGGAGTACGGGGGGCTCGCCTGCCGGGGCGGCGGGGGCGCAGATCGAGTAGGTGCGCCGGATCTCCTCGCCCCGCTCGCCCGTGCGGCGCAGGGCGAGGTGCTGGCCCGGGAGGTGCCGGTACGTCTCGTGGAGTTCGGGCGGGACGGCGAAGGTGACGGCCACGGAGTCGTCCGTGAGCCGCTCGACCTCGCTCACCCGGAGCGGATGGAACCCGGCCCGTCCGGCGGCGCCTGAGGACACCATCTACAACTCCTTGAAGTGGTCGAACGGTTCGCGGCAGGCGGTGCAGCGGCGCAGCGCCTTGCACGCGGTCGAGGAGAAGCGGCTCAGGAGCTCGGTGTCGGTGGAGCCGCAGTGGGGGCAGCGGATCGCGAGGGTCAGCGGCACCGGACCGCCGGCCGGGCCGGGGCCCTGGGGGCGCGGCGGGGCGACGCCGAACTCGGCGAGCTTGCGGCGCCCTTCCTCGCTGATGTCGTCGGTGGACCACGCGGGGGCGAGGACCGTGACGACCGAGACCTCCGGCACTCCGTGCTCGTGGAGCGCGCGCTCGATGTCCGAGGACATGGCCTCGACGGCGGGGCAGCCCGTGTACGTCGGGGTGAGGGCGACCTCCACCCGGCCGGGGCCGGTGACCTGGACGCCCCGCAGCACGCCGAGCTCCGCCAGGGTGAGGACGGGCAGCTCGGGGTCGAGGACGGCGCCGGCGATCCGGCTCAGCTCCTCTTCCAGGGCGGTCATGGTCACCATGACGCTCCCGGGTGGCTGCGGTGCAGGTGCTGCATCTCGGCGATCATGCGGCCGAAGGGCTCCGTGTGCAGTCCCTGCCGGCCTGCCCCCGCGGCCCAGGCGCCGGTACGCGGCCCCTCGGGCACGGTGAGCGTGGCCCTGCCGAGGACGTCCGTCACCGATGCCAGCCAGGCGCTCTCCATGGCCGCGTGGTCCACGTCGAGGCCCTCGACGGGCTGGAACAGCTCGCCCGTGTATCGCCAGAGGGCGTCGCAGGCCCGGCGCATCCGCTCGTGGCTCTCGGCGGTGCCGTCTCCGAGCCGAAGGGTCCAGTGCTCGGCGTGGTCCTGGTGGTAGGCGACCTCCTTGACGGCCTTGGCCGCGAGACCGGCGAAGGGGCCGTCCCCGGCGGCCAGCTGCCCGTACAGGAGGCGCTGGTAGGTGGAGAAGTAGAGCTGCCTGGCGATGGTATGGGCGAAGTCGCCGTTCGGCTGTTCGACCAGCTGGACGTTCCGGAAGGAACGCTCCTCGCGCAGGTACGCCAGTTCGTCCTCGTCGCCGACGAGGGAGAGCAGGACCCGGGCCTGGCCGAGGAGGTCGAGCGCGATGTTCGCCAGGGCGACCTCCTCCTCCAGGACGGGGGCGGCGCCGGCCCACTCCCCCAGGCGGTGGGAGAGGACGAGTGCGTCGTCGCCGAGGGCGAGTGCGGCGCCGGTGAGCAGGGCGCCCTCACGGGTGTCGGGGGTGCTCACAGGTGCTTCACCCCCTCCGGGATCTCGTAGAACGTCGGGTGGCGGTAGGGCTTGTCGGCGGCCGGCTCGAAGAAGGGGTCCTTCTCGTCGGGCGAGGAGGCGGTGATCTCCGAGGAGGGCACGACCCAGATCGACACGCCTTCGCTCCTGCGGGTGTACAGGTCGCGGGCGTTGCGCAGTGCCATCTCCGCGTCGGGCGCGTGGAGACTGCCCGCGTGGGTGTGGGACAGTCCGCGGCGGGAGCGCACGAACACCTCCCACAGCGGCCAACCGTCGCTCGTCATGCCTGTGCCTCCCCGTGCTTGCCGGTGTTCTTGTGCTTCTCCGCGTGGGCGGCCGCGGCTTCTCTGACCCAGGCGCCGTCCTCGTGGGCCTGGCGCTGTTTGCTGAGCCGCTGGTCGTTGCAGGGGCCGTTGCCCTTGAGGACGTCCCAGAACTCGGTCCAGTCGATGGGGCCGAAGTCGTAGTGCCCGCGCTCCTCGTTCCACCGGAGGTCGGGGTCGGGGAGGGTGAGTCCGAGGGCCTCGGCCTGCGGAACGGCGATGTCGACGAAGCGCTGCCGCAGCTCGTCATTGGTGTGGCGCTTGATCTTCCAGGCCATCGCCTGGGCGGTGTGGGTCGACTCGTCGTCCGGCGGGCCGAACATCATCAGGGACGGCCACCACCAGCGGTCCACCGCGTCCTGCGCCATGGCGTGCTGGGCCTCGGTGCCCCGGGAGAGGGCGAGCAGCGCCTCGTACCCCTGGCGCTGGTGGAAGGACTCCTCCTTGCAGACCCGGACCATCGCGCGGGCGTACGGCCCGTACGAGCATCGGCAGAGCGGGACCTGGTTGGTGATCGCGGCCCCGTCCACCAGCCAGCCGATCGCGCCGACGTCGGCCCAGGTCAGCGTCGGGTAGTTGAAGATCGAGGAGTACTTCTGGCGGCCCGCGTGGAGCTTGTCGAGCAGCTCGTCGCGGCTGGTGCCGAGGGTCTCCGCCGCGCTGTACAGATACAGGCCGTGGCCGGCCTCGTCCTGGACCTTGGCCATGAGGATCGCCTTGCGCCGCAGTGAGGGCGCGCGGGTGATCCAGTTCGCCTCCGGCTGCATGCCGATGATCTCTGAGTGGGCGTGCTGCGCGATCTGCCGGACGAGCGAGGCCCGGTAGGCCTCGGGCATCCAGTCGCGCGGCTCGATCCGCTCGTCGGCGGCCACGGCGGCGTCGAACACGGCCTCGTACCCGGCCTGCTCCGCCGCCACGGCCGTGTCCGACACGCCGGGCACGCCCGTGGTCGCTGCTGTCCCTGCCGTCACTGCGGTCATCAGACCCCCTACCGACCGATCGTTCGGTTGAATGACTTCAATGGTGAGTCGACGGCCCGTATGGTGTCAACCCTGTGGATAACCGGGGTGGGCCGAACGGGAGCGGGACGGGATGGACGCGTACGTCGAGAAGGGCGCCGCCGACGTGGACGAGGACCGCCCGGCAGCCCCTGCGGACCCCCCGGCCGTGGCTCCCGGCACCGCACCCCCGGCGCACCGCGCGGCCCACGGGATCATGGCCCTTTCGCTGCCCTACCAGGTCGTCCTCGCCGTGGCGCTCGCCGTCGCCGGGGTGTTCGCCTGCGTCCACCTGGCGATGGTGTTCCTGCACGTGGCGCCGTCCAACACGGTGACCAAACGGCACGGCCAGGCCGTCGACGACTGGGTCTATCCCGAGTTCGAGCAGAACTGGAAGCTCTTCGCGCCCAACCCGCTCCAGCAGAACACCGCCGTCGAGGTCCGCGCCGAGCTCGCCACCCCCGGCGGCGGCCGCCGTACCACCGACTGGATCGACCTCACCGCCCAGGACGCCGAGGCCATCCGCCACAACCCGATGCCCAGCCACGCCCAGCAGAACGAGCTCCGCCGGGCCATCGACTTCTACCTCAACTCGCACTCCGACGAGGACCGCCCCAACGGGATGCGCGGCCGCCTCTCGGAGGAGTACATGCGCCGGATCGCGATGCTCCGCCTCGACGGCCTGCCCGCCCTCGAAGGCCCCGACGGCCGGCCGATCGCGGGCGATGTGCGGCGCATCCAGCTCCGTACCGTCACCAGGGCTGTCGCCGCGCCCCGGTGGAGCTTCGAGAAGACCGACACGGACCCCTCCTACCGCGACTTCCCGTGGTGGCCGGTCACCGCCGCCGACCTGCCCGCCGGAGCGGACCTGCCGACCGCGGCCGATCCGGCCGCGGGAGCCGACCGCTCCGCCGGAGCCGACCGAAGCCGCACGGAGGCGGGCCGATGACCACCCCCCAGCCCCTCACCCCTCCCCCGGCCACCGCCACGCGCACGCGTACCCGCGAGCCCCTCGACCGACGGCTCGCCCGCGCCGTCCAGACCGTCACGAGCCGCTCCCTCGGCCCGTACCAGAGCGCGATCGTGCGGATCGGCGTCGCGCTGACCTGGCTGGTCTTCCTGCTGCGCGAGCTGCCGCACCGGCACGAGCTGTACGGCCCCGACAGCCCCTGGTCCTGGGAGATGGCCCGTCGGCTGATCGCCGACAACCGGTCCTTCACCGCCCTGATGTGGTCGGACGGCCGGCTCTGGTTCGAGGTCGTCTACGCGCTCGCCGTGCTCTCCGCCGTGCTGCTCCTCGTCGGCTGGCGTACCCGGGCCGTCTCGGTGGTCTTCATGGCCGGGGTGCTCTCGCTGCAGAACCGGTCCGTCTTCGTCGGCGACGGCGGCGACAACGTCCTCCACCTCGCCGCGATCTACCTCGTGCTCACCCGCTGCGCCCAGGTGTGGTCCCTGGACGCCCGACGGGCGGCCCGTGACGCCCGTGCCACCCTTGCGGGCCGACCGCCGCGCGAGGACCTCGTCGGCCCGCTGCTGTGGATCGTGCTCGGCGGTCTCCTCCTCGCCACGACCTGGTTCAGCGAGGTCACCGGCGAGTGGTGGCTGCCCGTACTGCTGTGGGTGCTGTGGCTCGGGAACGGCCTGTGGTGGCTGGTCTGCCGGTACGCGCCGGGGGAGCCGCGCACCCTGCTCGACGCGCTCGCCCATCTCGCGCACAACGGCGCCCTCTTCGTGATCATGGCGGAGGTCTGTCTGATCTACGCCACGGCCGGCTGGTACAAGATCCAGGGTTCGCGCTGGCAGGACGGCACCGCGCTGTACTACCCGCTCCACCTCGACTACTTCACGCCGTGGCCGGCCCTCTCCGATCTGCTCGCCGGCAGCGGCGTCA
This sequence comes from Streptomyces sp. NPDC058326, assembly GCF_042879855.1. Lineage (NCBI taxonomy): Bacteria > Bacillati > Actinomycetota > Actinomycetes > Kitasatosporales > Streptomycetaceae > Streptomyces > Streptomyces sp. NPDC058326. Next base: position 210,024 of record NZ_JBHVZO010000003.1, read on the forward strand.
TGGTGCTGCTGCTGACCTACGGCACGGTGATCGTGCAGGTCGCCTTCCCCTTCACGCTCTTCCACCGCAAGGTCAAGAACGTCCTGCTCGTCGTGATGATGGTGGAGCACGCGGGGATCGCGGTGATCCTCGGGCTGCCCGTCTTCTCGCTCGCGATGATCTCCGCCGACGCGGTGTTCCTGCCGACGCCCTTCCTGGTGGCGCTCGGCGCGTGGGTCGTGCGGGGCAGGGACCGGCTGTTGCGGCGGGCGCCCGTCGAGAAGCTGCCCGAGCAGCGCCGTACGGGTGAGGAGCAGGGCCCCCGTACCCTCGTCGGGTGAGCACCACCAGTACCCCTGACGAGAAGCCCGGCGGCGAAACCGGCGCGGAGGCCGCGGAGCCGGTCCAGTACGACGAGGGCTTCGGCCCCGAGATCGGCGTCGGGCCGCACCCGGAACCGTGGCCCGAGGGCGAGCGGTACGACCCCGAGCTGCTTGCCGGCGGCGACCGGCGCAATGTCGTCGACCGCTACCGGTACTGGACGCGGGAGGCGGTCGTCGCCGATCTGGACACCCGGCGCCATGACTTCCATGTGGCCGTGGAGAACTGGGGCCACGACTTCAACATCGGTTCGGTGGTGCGGACCGCCAACGCCTTCCTGGCGAAGGAGGTCCACATCGTGGGCCGGCGGCGCTGGAACCGGCGCGGTGCCATGGTCACCGACCGGTACCAGCACGTCCGGCACCATCCCGACACCGAGTCGCTGACCTCGTGGGCGGCGGCCGAGGGCATCCCCGTCATCGGCATCGACAACCTGCCCGGAGCCGTGCCGCTGGAGCGGACCGTGCTGCCCCGCCGCTGTGTGCTGCTCTTCGGGCAGGAGGGCCCGGGACTCACCGAGGAGGCCCGCGCCCATGTGGAGATGGTCTGCTCGATCGCCCAGTTCGGCTCGACCCGCTCGATCAACGCGGGCGCGGCCGCCGCCATCGCGATGCACGCGTGGGTGCAGCGCCACGCGGTGATCGAGAGTCCCTGAGGCGGCGGCGTGGAGGCCCCGCGGGGCCTCCACGCGCGCGTGGTCAGGCCTGGCGGCGGACCTCCACCACCCGGAAGCGGTTGGAGACGAAGGCGCCGTCGCACAGGGCCGCGTTCGCCGCCGGGTTGCCGCCGGAGCCGTGGAAGTCCGAGAACGCGGCCGTCTGGTTCACGTACACCCCGCCCGTGAGGTTCAGCGAGAGCTGGGCCGACTCCTCAAGGCAGACCTCTTCGACCGCGCGCTCCGTGTCCGCCGAGGTCGTGTAGGCCCCGACCGTCATCGCGCCCTTCTCGCGGACCGTGCGCCGCAGCAGCTCAAGCGCGTCGTCGGTGGAGTCCACCGATACGGCGAAGGAGACCGGGCCGAAGCACTCCGAGAAGTACGCGGCCTGCGCGTCGGGCTTGGAGCCGTCCAGCTTCACGATGACCGGCGTACGGACCACGGCGTCCGGGTACTCCGGGTTCGTCACCTCGCGGGAGGCGAGCGCCACCTCGCCGAGTCCCGCGGCGGCCTCGAGACGGGCCTTCACGTCGGGGTTGACCAGTGCGCCCAGGAGGCCGTTCGCCCGGGCGTCGTCGCCGAGGAGGCCGTCGACCGCCGCCGCGAGGTCCGTGACGACCTCGTCGTACGACTTGGGGCCCTGGTCGGTGGTGATGCCGTCGCGGGGGATCAGGAGGTTCTGCGGGGTGGTGCACATCTGGCCGCTGTACAGGGACAGCGAGAATGCCAGGTTGCCGAGCATGCCCTTGTATTCGTCGGTGGAGTCGACCACGACCGTGTTGACGCCGGCCTTCTCGGTGTACACCTGCGCCTGCCGGGCGTTGGCCTCGAGCCAGTCGCCGAACTCGGTGGAGCCGGTGTAGTCGATGATCCGGATCTCGGGGCGCACGGCCAGGGTCTTGGCGATGCCCTCGCCCGGTCGCTCGACGGCGAGCGCGACCAGGTTCGGGTCGAAGCCCGCCTCGGCGAGCACCTCGCGGGCCACGCGGACGGTGAGCGCGAGCGGCAGCACCGCGCGCGGGTGGGGCTTGACCAGGACCGGGTTGCCGGTGGCGAGGGAGGCGAACAGGCCCGGGTAGCCGTTCCACGTGGGGAAGGTGTTGCAGCCGATCATCAGGGAGATGCCGCGGCCGACCGGGGTGAACTCCTTGCTCAGCTCCAGGGGGTCGCGCTTGCCCTGGGGCTTGGACCAGTCGGCCCGTCCGGCGGGGGTGCGGGTCTGCTCCGCGTACGCGTACGCCACGGCTTCGAGGCCGCGGTCCTGCGCGTGCGGGCCGCCGGCCTGGAACGCCATCATGAACGCCTGTCCGCTGGTGTGCATGACGGCGTGGGCGAACTCATGGGTGCGGGCGGAGATCCTGGCGAGGATCTCCAGGCAGACCAGGGCGCGGGTCTCGGCCCCGGCGTCGCGCCAGGCCGCCGTCCCGGCGCGCATCGCGGGCAGCAGGACGTCGATGTCGGCGTGCGGGTACTCGATGCCGAGGGACGGGCCGTACGGCGAGGTCTCGCCGCCGGTCCAGCCGTCCGTGCCGGGCTGGTCGAGCTCGAAGCGGGTGTTCAGCACGGACTGGTGGGCGGCGAGGCCCGCCGCCGCGTCGAGCGAGCCGTCCGCCCCGTAGGCCTTCGGGTGCTCGGGGTGCGGCGACCAGTAGGCACGGGTGCGGATGGTGTCGAGCGCCTGGTCGAGCGTGGACCGGTGCTTCTCGGCCAGACGGTCGGTGGTCAGCTGAGCGGTGGCCATGGATGGACCAACTCCTCGTCGAGCTGGGCAGGGAGACGCGTACGGAGTTAGAGTAACCGAACGATCGGTCGGGACAAGGGGGTCCGTCGATCCTGTGGAAAACCCATCGGGGAGGATCACCCCTATGAGCGCCAACGTGACCGTCAGGGGGAGCGACGACGTGACCGCCAGTGAGGCCGCCGCGGCGGAAGCCGGGCAGACCGTGGGACAGGACCGCACCGTCGCCGTCGTCGGCACGGGGACCATGGGGCAGGGCATCGCCCAGGTCGCCCTCGTCGCCGGCCACCCCGTCCGCCTCTACGACAGCGCCCCGGGCCGCGCAGGGGAGGCCGTGGCCGCCCTCACCGCCCGACTCGACCGGCTCGTCGAGAAGGGGCGCCTGGACGCCACCGCGCGCGAGGCCGCCGTCGGCCGGCTGCACGCGGCCGAGGAGCTCGACGAGCTCGCGGACGCGGCGCTCGTCATCGAGGCGATCGTCGAGCTGCTCCCCGTCAAGCAGCAGCTCTTCGCCGACCTGGAGAAGGTCGTCGGCGACGACACCCTCCTCGCCACCAACACCTCCTCCCTCTCCGTCACCGCCATCGCCGGAGGACTGCGGCTGCCCGGCCGGTTCGTCGGACTGCACTTCTTCAACCCGGCCCCGCTGCTTCCCCTCGTCGAGGTCGTCAGCGGCTTCGCCACCGCCCCGGACGTCGCCACGCGCGCGTACGAGACGGTGAAGGGCTGGGGCAAGACGCCGGTGCGCTGTGCGGACACCCCCGGTTTCATCGTGAACCGGGTCGCGCGCCCCTTCTACGCCGAGGCGCTCCGGGTCTACGAGGAGGGCGCGGCCGACCCGGCCACGATCGACGCCGCCCTGCGCGAGTGCGGCGGTTTCCGCATGGGCCCCTTCGAGCTGACCGACCTGATCGGCCAGGACGTGAACGAGGCCGTCACCCGCTCGGTGTGGGAGTCCTTCTACCGGGACCCGAAGTTCACGCCCTCGCTCGCACAGCGCCGGCTCGTGGAGTCGGGACGGCTCGGCCGGAAGACGGGCCAGGGCTGGTTCTCGTACGCGGAGGGGGCCGAGCGGCCGGAACCCCACACGGCGGCGCCCGCCGAGGCGCCCACGAAGATCGTCGTCCGCGGCGACCTGGGGCCCGCCGAGCCGCTGGTGGGGCTCTTCGAGGAGGCCGGGATCACGGTCCGGCGCAAGAAGGGCGACGGCGGGTACATCGTGCTGCCGGGAGGCGGTGAGCTCAACCTCGCGGACGGCGAGAGCTCCTTCGAGTACCACAGGGAGGAGATCGTCTACTTCGACCTCGCGCTCGACTACGCGCGCGCGAGCCGGATCGTGCTCTCCGCCAGGGAGGGGACGTCGCCGGAGACCCTCGCCGAGGCCGTGGGCCTCTTCCAGGCCCTCGGCAAGAAGGTCTCCGTGATCGGCGACGTGCCCGGCATGATCGTGGCCCGTACGGTCGCCATGCTGGCCGACGTCGCGGCGGACGCGGTCGACCGGGGCGTCGCCACGGCCGAGGACGTCGACACGGCCATGCGGCTCGGGGTCAACTATCCGGTCGGCCCGCTGGAATGGGCCGCGAAGGTGGGGTACCGGCGTACGTCGGCCCTGCTGGGGGAGCTGCACGAGCGGTATCCGACGGGGCGGTACGCGCCGGGCGTCGGCCTCGTGCGCCGGGGTTACGCCGAGTACGCGGAGGACGAGTGATGACCACGGCGAAGCGTGACACCTACACCCCGGAGACGCTGCTCTCGGTCGCCGTGCGGGTCTTCAACGAGCGCGGCTACGACGGCACCTCCATGGAGCACCTCTCCAAGGCGGCCGGGATCTCCAAGTCGTCGATCTACCACCATGTGTCCGGCAAGGAGGAGCTGCTCCGGCGGGCGGTCAGCCGGGCGCTCGACGGGCTCTTCGCGATCCTCGACGAGCCGGGCGCCGTGCGCGGCCGGGCCGTCGAGCGGGTCGAGTACGTCACGCGGCGGACGGTCGAGGTGCTGATCGCGGAGCTGCCGTACGTGACGCTGCTGCTCCGGGTGCGGGGCAACACGTCGACCGAGCGGTGGGCCATGGAGCGGCGGCGCGAGTTCGACCACAAGGTGGCCGAGCTGCTCAGGGCCGCCGCCGACGAGGGCGACCTGAGGGCCGATGTGGACATCCGGCTCGCGACCCGGCTCCTCTTCGGCATGATCAACTCGCTTGTGGAGTGGTACCGGCCCCACCCGGACGCGACCGCGGAGCGGGAGCAGCTCGCCGAGACCGTCGCCCATCTGGCCTTCGACGGGCTGCGGACGGCCCGCTGAGGGCCGTCCGGCTCCACGACGGCGTACAGGCTCGCCGCGCTCGCCATGGGCGTGGGCTCGCCGAGGACCGGGTCAGCCGCGTGGGTCGGTGTTCAGGTCCGTCTCCTCGAAGACCAGCAGCGTGCGCGTCGACAGCACCTCGGGGATCGCCTGGAGCCGGGTCAGCACCAGTTCGCGCAGCGTCCGGTTGTCCGGTGTGTGCACCAGCAGCAGGACGTCGAAATCCCCGCTGACCAGCGCGATGTGCGTGGCGCCCGGCAGCGTCTTGAGCTGCTCGCGGACCGTGCGCCAGGAATTCTGGACGATCTTGAGCGTGATGTAGGCGGAGGCGCCGTGGCCCGCCCGCTCGTGGTTGACCCGGGCGCTGAATCCGCGGATCACCCCGTCGTCGATGAGCCGGTTGATGCGCGCGTACGCGTTGGCCCGGGAGACGTGCACCCGTTCGGCCACGGAGCGTACGGAGGCGCGGCCGTCCGTTTGCAGCAACCGCAGGATGTCCCGGTCGATCGCGTCCAGCGGGCGTGCCGGCGGCGCTCCCGTCGGCACGCCGACCGGAGCGCTCAGAGCCTCTCCGGGCACCTCGTTCTCCGTCCCACCGAGGGCGCCACCCGCCTCGCCGTCCGTGTCGGCGGCCGGAGCTCCGCTCCGGTCGTCAGCCATTTGTTCATCCGCCATGTGCCCCCGCCTCGCTCCGATGGACGACCTGCTCCTATCCCAGGCTGTGGAGAACCGTTTGTCCACAGGCTGGTGGTGCCTGTAGCCAAAATGCCTCCACGACCGAACAATCGGTAGGTGAGGCGCGCCACACTCGCGCCACCCGCCTTCGGGTCTTATGCCCGCTCCCACGAGGAGGTGGACTCGTTGCAACAGCGCAGTTCGACAGTCCAAGAGCCGCCCGGTGCCGTCCCCGCCCACCGGCCCGCCCCGTCGCCGGCATGGCAGCCGCGCACTGACCCCGCCCCGCTGCTGCCCGACGCCGAGCCGCTGCGCGTGCTCGGCACGGACGCCGTGGCCGACGCCGACCCCGCGCTGCTGCTCCGGCTCTACGCGGAGCTGATCCGCGGCCGCCGGTACAACACGCAGGCCACCGCCCTCACCAAGCAGGGCCGGCTCGCCGTGTATCCGTCCACCACCGGCCAGGAGGCGTGCGAGATCGCCGCCGCCCTCGCCCTCGAGGAGCGGGACTGGCTCTTCCCCTCGTACCGCGACACGCTCGCGGCCGTGGCCCGGGGCCTCGACCCCGTCCAGGCGCTGACCCTGCTGCGCGGCGACTGGCACACCGGATACGACCCGCACGAGCACCGCATCGCGCCGCTCTCCACCCCGCTCGCCACCCAGCTGCCGCACGCGGTGGGCCTCGCCCACGCCGCCCGGCTCAAGGGCGACGACGTGGTCGCCCTCGCCATGGTCGGCGACGGCGGCACCAGCGAGGGCGACTTCCACGAGGCGCTGAACTTCGCGGCCGTCTGGCAGGCCCCCGTGGTCTTCCTCGTCCAGAACAACGGCTTCGCGATCTCCGTGCCGCTCGCCAAGCAGACCGCCGCCCCCTCCCTCGCCCACAAGGCCGTCGGATACGGGATGCCCGGCCGGCTCGTCGACGGCAACGACGCGGTCGCCGTCCACCAGGTGCTGACCGAGGCCGTCGCCCGCGCCCGGCGCGGCGGCGGTCCGACCCTCGTCGAGGCGATCACGTACCGGATCGATGCCCACACCAACGCCGACGACGCCACGCGCTACCGCGCGGCCGGCGAGGTCGAGGCCTGGCGGGCGCACGACCCGATCCTGATCCTCGAACGGGAACTGACCGAGCGCGGCCTCCTCGACGAGGACGGCAGGCGCGCGGCGGCGGAGGCCGCCGAGACGATGGCAGCGGAGCTGCGCGAGCGGATGAACGCCGATCCGGTGCTCGACCCGATGGACCTCTTCGCCCACGTGTACGCGGAGCAGACCACACAGCTGCGCGAACAGGCGGCGCAGCTGCGCGCCGAGCTCGAAGCCGAGGGTGAGGCGTGATGACGACGGCGACGACCGGACCCACGGCGGACAGGACCGCCGGAAAGGCCGGGAAGGCCAAGCCGGCCACGATGGCGCAGGCGCTCCAGCGCGCCATGCGCGACGCGATGGCCGAGGACCCGGCCGTCCATGTGATGGGTGAGGACGTCGGCACGCTCGGCGGCGTCTTCCGCGTCACCGACGGGCTCGCCAAGGAGTTCGGCGAGGACCGCTGCACCGACACCCCGCTGGCCGAGGCCGGCATCCTCGGCGCGGCCGTCGGCATGGCCATGTACGGCCTGCGACCGGTCGTCGAGATGCAGTTCGACGCGTTCGCCTACCCGGCGTTCGAGCAGCTGATCTCCCATGTGGCGAAGATGCGGAACCGGACGCGCGGCGCGATGCCGATGCCGATCGTCATCCGCGTCCCGTACGGCGGCGGGATCGGCGGCGTCGAGCACCACAGCGACTCCTCCGAGGCCTACTACACGGCCACCCCCGGCCTCCACGTCGTCACCCCGGCCACCGTCGAGGACGCCTACGGGCTGCTGCGCGCGGCGATCGCCTCCGACGACCCGGTGGTCTTCCTGGAGCCCAAGCGGCTCTACTGGTCCAAGTCCGACTGGTCCCCCGAGGCGCCCGCGCCCGTGGAGCCGATCGGCAAGGCCGTCGTACGGCGGCGGGGCACCGGCGCCACCCTGATCACCTACGGCCCCTCCCTGCCGGTCTGTCTGGAGGCGGCGGAGGCCGCGCAGGCCGAGGGCTGGGACCTGGAGGTCGTCGACCTGCGCTCGCTCGTGCCGTTCGACGACGAGACCGTCTGCGCCTCGGTGCGTCGCACCGGCCGCGCGGTCGTGGTCCACGAGTCGACCGGATTCGGCGGCCCCGGCGCGGAGATCGCCGCACGGGTCACCGAGCGATGCTTCCACCACCTGGAGGCGCCGGTGCTCCGGGTCGCCGGCTTCGACATCCCGTACCCGCCGCCGATGCTGGAGCGGCACCATCTGCCGGGCGTGGACCGGGTCCTGGACGCGGTGGCGCGGCTGCAGTGGGAGGCGGGAAGCTGATGGCCCAGGTGCTCGAGTTCAAGCTTCCCGACCTCGGTGAGGGACTCACCGAGGCGGAGATCGTCCGCTGGCTGGTCGGCGTCGGCGACGTCGTCGCCGTCGACCAGCCGGTCGTCGAGGTCGAGACGGCCAAGGCCATGGTCGAGGTGCCCTGCCCGTACGGCGGTGTCGTCACCGCCCGGTACGGCGAGGAGGGCACCGAACTTCCCGTCGGCGCACCGCTCCTGACGGTCGCGGTGGGCGGCACCGGGGAGCCGGAGGCAGCCGCCCCCCGCCCCTCTGAGGAGACCGCGTCCGCCGTGTCGTCCGAGCAGTCGGGCAACGTGCTCGTCGGATACGGCACGGCGGAGCCCGCCGCCCGCCGCCGCCGGGTGCGGCACGGGAGCCCTGCCGTGGCGGCGAAGGCAGCGCCCGCCGCTGTTCCCGCCCCGGGGCCGGCGGCCGCTCCGGTGCCCGTCGCCGTGGGCGCCGGAGGGCACGAGGGCCCGGTGCCGGTCATCTCGCCGCTCGTGCGGAAGCTGGCCAGGGACCGGGGGCTCGACCTGCGGGAGGTGCGCGGATCGGGGCCCGAGGGGCTGATCCTGCGGGCCGATGTGGAGCTGGCCCTCACGGCCGTCGAGCGTGCGGCCGCCGCACCGGCGCCCGCGCCCACCGCCGTCCCGGCGGTCGCCGCCGCGGCCGGTGAGAGGGTTCCGCTGCGCGGGGTCCGCGGCGCCGTGGCGGACAAGCTGTCCCGCAGCCGTACGGAGATCCCGGACGCGACCTGCTGGGTCGACGCCGACGCCACCGAGCTGATGGCCGCACGTGCGGCGATGAACGCGGCGGGAGGTCCGAAGATCTCGCTGCTCGCGCTCCTCGCCCGGATCTGCGTCCACGCCCTCGCCAGGTTCCCCGAGCTCAACTCCACCGTGGACACCGCCGCCAGGGAGATCGTCCGGCTCCCGGCCGTGCATCTCGGCTTCGCGGCCCAGACCCCGCGCGGCCTCGTCGTCCCCGTGGTCAAGGACGCGGGGGCGCGCACGGCCGAGTCGCTGACGGCGGAGTTCGCCCGGCTGACGGAGGCCGCCCGGGAGTCCGCGCTCACCCCGGCGGACCTGACGGGTGGCACGTTCACCCTGAACAACTACGGGGTGTTCGGGGTCGACGGCTCCACGCCGATCATCAACCACCCCGAGGCCGCGATGCTCGGCGTCGGCCGGATCATCCCCAAGCCCTGGGTGCACCAGGGCGAACTGGCCGTCCGTCAGGTGGCGCAGCTCTCGCTCACCTTCGACCACCGCGTCTGTGACGGCGGCACGGCGGGCGGCTTCCTGCGGTACGTGGCGGACTGCGTGGAGCAGCCCGCGGTCCTGCTCCGCACGCTCTGACAGCCCGCGTCGGGGGGGGGGCGGCCCCGGGCGCGCCGCGCCCCGCACGAGGCCGGGGAGGGGGGGTGGGGGGTGGGGGGGGGCGCGCCCGAACGGGACAGGGGGCCCCCCCGCCGGGAGGGGGGGGGC